>JAAYEG010000013.1 GCA_012728895.1 Methanospirillum sp.
CGGGGGCACTGGGGCACATCTTTTCGACATCTCCCCGGTATCCCCGGGCGATAGGGGGAGAAAGCCGGATCCACCTGCCCTCTGTGCCCCTGTGCCCTGCCCCCGGTACCCCGCCGGCGAGGTTCGGGGACGGGAGGTCGGCGGCACGGCGGGGAAGCGCCCCGGGAAAAGACGGTGCCGGCGATGCCCTCGGGATCGCGAGCGTCTCACGCCGCCGCGGCCCGGCCTCACCTGACGGCCGGCCGCCACCCGCCGCCTGCAGGGCACGCCGCCCCCGGGCCCTGGCCCGTCCCCGCCGCCGTTCCCGGTCGCCCGGGACGCGGGGGACGAAGCATGTACGACCTCCAGCGCCCAATGAAGGCCAGGAGTGTCTGACCGAGGTCCCCGGAGCGGGCCCCGCGAGAACCGCTGGCAGGGCGGGTTACAGGGTCGTCCGCCGGGCCGGCAGCCACCCGGTCACGACGAAACCCGGCCCCGGCGTGGCCCACTCCGTTCTGCTGCACGTCGCGGTCGGGCGCGGGACCCTCCGCGGGCTCATCGCCGACAGCGGCCCCGCCGCCGGGGGGGTTCCCGGCCCGTCTCTGGACGGCCGCCGGCGGCTCGCCGTCCGGGCTCCCACCCCCCGCCCTGCCAAAGGAGGAGCCCGAACGACTTTCCGCGAAACGAACCCTGGGGTGCGCCGTGAGACCCGTGGCAGGGCGAGATCCGGGCTATCCCGAGACAGGGGCCGGCATTTCCATTTCTTTTTCAGGATTGGAGGCGGCGCCCTTCCAGGGCTATAGCGGAGGGTATTTATACAACCTGGGTACAATAACGATTATCCCTCCGGGAGAGCGGCGGACGCACGAGCCGGGGGGCAACGCAGTAAAGAGATCGCACAGATACCAGACGGATCGAATTCGCCGGCACGGACGTGTCCGGCACCACAGTCTCGTCCGTCGCGGCGGCCTCGCCATCATCGCACCACTTCGCACCCCCGCGCCACGGGCGGGCACGCGGCCAGGACCGTCCCCCGCGCGGGCCGCCCCGCCGCCCCGGCGGCGGGGACGAATCCCCCGTTTCTCATCCTGTGACCCCCGGCGCCCGCGGTTCTCCGCCCGCGGCGCCGGGATTTTCCCGGGGCCGGCCCGAGACGATCACCGGCCCGCCGCCGGGTCCCACTCCTCGAACCGGCCGCGGTGGTAGACCAGGACCTCGACCCGCTCGCCGCGGGCCTGCGCCCGGAGCCGGTCATCACGGACCTTCTGGACGTGGACGAGGCCGTCTGCCGCGAAGCGGGCCGCGGCCGACCGGTAGAACCCGATCATCTGCTCGAGGAACGCCGCCTCGTACGCGATCGTCTCCCGGGCGATCCGGGCGGCCTCGTCCGGCGGGATCCGCGCGCCGTACTCCCCGTGCGTCCCGACTCCCGCGACCTGCCGCCAGTCCACCCGGCCGTCCGCGCCCCGCTCGCGGTGGAGCATGTACGGGTAGACCCGGCAGATCGCCGGCCGGAGGGCGTAGCGGCGGCAGCGCCGGGCCTCCAGGAAGACGCACTCGCCGCCGCCCGTCACCGCCAGCGCGTAGCCCGAGACGTAGAGCCGGCCCTGCCGGTCCGCCAGCTCCGGGTCCGGCGCCGGCCCGAGCGCCCCCGGCTCGAGCGCCCGGAGCCGGTCCACGTCGTCCTCGAGCAGGAAGACGTGGTCGTTCGACTGCCGGGTGCAGCAGCGGGCGCACCCGTCGCAGGCAAACCCGACCTCCGCCACGATCCCGGCCAGGTCTCCGGGGGGATACGCGCGCAGCGCCACCAGCTCGGCCTCGAAGAAGGCGGCCCGCCGCTCTATCGGGGTCACGCCCCGTACGTTGGCGCCGGCCGCGCATAAGCCTCTGCCGCCCAGCCGCGACCAGAGCGTTCAAGATGCCGGGCGGGGATATACGTGCAGGGAGGGTCTCCGCCATGGACGACAACGCTCGGGGCCGGGCTCCCGGCGCGGGGGAGAGCAGGACCGGCGACGCCCGCTCGGTCTTCCTGGAGCTCGTGCGCCGGCACCCGGAGGCGGTCGACGACGCGATCCGGTTCGCGGGGCTGCTCGCGGACCGATACGGGGGCCGGTGGGGGCGCGAGGCCGCCGCCCTCGGGGCCGCCGTCCGGGACGGGGTGCCCTCGGCGCTCCGGCGCGGGAGCGGGCCGCTCGCGGTTCTCGCGGCGCGGCTCGCGCGGAACCGGGGGATCGACCCCGAGCTCGCGCGCTGGGCCGTGGAGGCGTGGGGGGCGGCGCTCGGGCTCTCGGCGGAGAGGGCCGCCCCTCCGAAGCCCTCCGCCCCCGGGAAGCCCGCCGTCTCTGCGCCGGGGACGCTCCAGGTCCGGACCGTCCCGCCGGGGGCGGAGCTCTGGATCGACGCGCGCTACGCCGGGACGACCCCGGTCGTGGTGCCGGTGCCGGGCGCGGGGACGGTCACGATCGAGGCCGTCGCGCCGGGAGGCCTCCGGTACCGCGGGGAGCGGGGCCTGGTTCCCGGCACGGACGACGTCCTGGTCATCGACCTCGAGGCGGAGGCGGCGCGGAGGCGGGTGGCGCAGGAGCAGCGTGGCGGGCGCGACTTTGCGCTCTTCGTCCTGCTCGCGATGGCCGTCTCGGTGATCGCGACGGTGCTCACCGCGTTCCTCGGCCGGTCGAGGTCGAGGTGAGACGGGGCGGTCGGCTTCCTGCCCGCCGGAACGGCCGCCGCCGCTGCCTTTATTCCTGTTCCCCGGCCGCCGCGCCGCCGGTTGAACTCCTCGAAGAACCCGGAGGCCAGGATCCCGGCCGGGAGACCGAAGAGCGCGACCCCGATCACCGAGGTCACGGGCGCCAGGAACCTCCCGGACGTCGTGTGCGGGACCACGTCGCCGTACCCGAGCGTGGTGAGCGTCACCAGGCTCCAGTACATCGTGCCGGCGATGCTCGGGAACGCCGCCGGCTGGCCGTCGTGCCCGACCGCGTAGGTCAGGCTGGAGAGGATGACCAGCAGCACCAACGAGACGAAGACTGCGACCAGGAGCTCGCCCCGTTTCCGCAGGATGACCCGTTCGACCACGCCGAACGCGGTCGAGTACCGGCCGAGCTCGAAGAGGAGGAGGACGCGGAGGATCCGGAGATCGAGGGGGAAGATCAGCGGCAGGTAGAACGGGAGCACGGCGAGAAGGTCGACCACGGCGTACGGCGTGGCCATGTACCCGAGGCGGCCTTTGACCGGGTCTCGGTACCGCGGGTGCGCCGTGATGCTCCAGAGGCGGAGGACGAACTCCAGGGTGAAGACGGCGATCGAGAAGGCCTCGAACACGGCGAAGAAGGTCGCGTACCGGTCGCCCAGGGCCGGCTCCGACTCGAGGATCACGGCGGCGACGTTCGCGAGGATCGGCGCGACGAGGCCGGCCGTGTTGGTATAGTCGAGGAGGCCGTGGACCCGCTCCCTGAGCCGCTCCATCGGAGTCGATCAGGGTTCGGGGGCTGATTGGAAACGGGTTCGTGCTCCCGGGTGGGGCCTGCCGGCGGCGGGCGGGGCCGTGTACGCAGCCGGGCTCCGCGGTCGCGGACCGGGCCGTATCGAGGACCGGGGGGCCTCGTCGATCCCGCGGTGGCCGTCCCGGCGCCCGCGCCGGCGGTGGCGGTGCGGTTCAGGCCCGCCCCGCCGCGATCACGCAGAAACCGCCCCGCGCGTCGACCTCGAGCGGCACGAGGCCCGCCGTCCGGAGCAGCGCCGAGACCTCGTCGGCCGAATAAAACCGCGCCCGGGAGAGGAACCGCCGCTTTCCCTCCCTCGCGGCGTACATCCGCTCGATCGCCCCGCCGCGCTCGATGAAGGCGAGGACGAGGATCCCCCCGGGCTCGAGGACGCGCCGGGCCTCGCGGAGCGCCGGGGCCGGGTCGCCGAGAAAGCAGATCACCGTCACCATGAGCACGCCCGGGCAGGTCCCGTCCCGGAGCGGCAGCGCCTCCGCCCGCCCCCGGACCACCTCGACCCCCCGTTCGCGCGCCATCCGGCCGAGGGCCCGCGACGGCTCGATCCCGAGCGGGACCCCGAGGGCGGCGGCGAACCGCCCGGAGCCGGCGCCCACCTCGACGGTTCGGGGGCCCGGCGCGGGGAGCATTCGGCGGACGCGGGCGAGCTCGGCGCGGAACTCCGCAGGGTGCTCCTCGAACCAGCGGTCGTACTCGGCCGCGTGCGCCTCGAACGGATCGTCCATCGCGGTCACGCGCCGTGGAGGCGCTTTCCGACCCGCTCGGCCAGCGCCTGCTCGCGCCGCTTCAGCACCGCGAGGTCGGGGTCCCCGTCGCGGTAGAGGCCGAAGAGGGCGTAGACGAAGTCCATGGTCAGGTCCATCGCCGGCCTGTTGAACCGGACCTCGACCGTCGTGTCCCCGGCCATCCCCCTGATCGAGAACCAGTCGGCCCGCTCGAACCGGTAGAAGCCCTCGCCGAGCCCCGGGAGGGCTTCGACCTCGCCGAAGTCCGCCAGGTAGGCGAAGAACGCCGCCGTGACGGGGCCGTCGAGGAGGAACTCCTTCATGAACGAGCCGTCGGCGCAGGCCTTATGCCGTACCGACCTGAGGATCCGCATTCCGCGCGATCTCCCGCACGGCCCTCGCCGCGCACGCGCACTCGTCGTCCGTCGTGAACCAGGAGAGGCTCAGCCGCACGCAGCCGACCCCGCCGTCGATCGCCCGGTGGACCAGGGGGGCGCAGTGGATCCCGGTCCGGGAGACGATCCCGTAGGCCCGGGCCAGGACGAACCCCACGTCCTCGTGCTCCATCCCCCGGACCGTGAAGGCGATGATCGGGAGCCCGGGGCGGTCGTTGTAGACCACGACGTTCGGCTCCTGCCGCAGCTCCCCGACCAGGAACGCCGCCTGGCGCTCCGCCTTCGCCGCGATCGCGCCCGGGCCCGTGGCGCGCACGAACCCCGCGCCGGCCGCGAGGGCCGCGAGCCCCGGGTAGTTGTGGGTCCCCGCCTCGAACCGCTCGGGCATCCCGCGGGGGTGGAGGAGCGTGCAGGAGCTCGAGCCCGTCCCCCCGAACCGGACGGGGGCGACCGCCTCCGGGTCCCGGATCCAGAACCCGCCCGTGCCCGGGATGCCGAAGAGGGCCTTGTGGCCGGTGAAGGCGTAGGCGTCGATGGGGAGCGTCCGGAGGTCGACGGGGATGTGCCCGGCGGCCTGCGCCCCGTCGACGACGAAGTAGACCCCCCGGTCCTCCAGGACGCGCCCGATCGCCCGGACGTCCTGGACCGACCCCAGGACGTTGCTCGCGTGGGTCATGACCGCGAGCCGGGTCTCGGGCCGGATCGCCGCCTCGACGGTCGCGGGGGAGACGGTC
Source organism: Methanospirillum sp. (assembly GCA_012728895.1). Taxonomy (GTDB): domain Archaea; phylum Halobacteriota; class Methanomicrobia; order Methanomicrobiales; family Methanospirillaceae; genus UBA288. The sequence goes on from JAAYEG010000013.1 coordinate 5,337, forward strand.
CCGTCCTCGAACGGGAGGATGGTGAGTTGGATGCGCCCCTGCCGCTCGAGCTCGCGCAGCGGCCGGAGCACGGAGTTGTGCTCGAGCGCGGTCGTGAGGACGTGGCAGCCGTCCCCGTTCGCGGCGAGGAAGCCCTGGATCAGCAGGTTGAGCGAGTCGGTCGCGTTCTGGGTGAAGACGACGTGCTCGGGCGGGCCGGCGCCAAGAAAGCCGGCGAGCGCCTCCCGGGCGAGAGTGATGTAGTCCTCGCCCTGGGTCCCCGTAGTGCGGCCCGAGCCGAACGGCGGGAGCGCGAGGCACCGGTTGACGGCCTCGTGGACCTCCGGGGGCTTCGGCCAGGTCGTGGCGGCGTTGTTGAGGTAGATGATCGGCCGGTGCGGTTCCATAACGCCCATCCCAGGTTGTTCGGATCACTGCCGGCAAAAAGGGATCGGTTTGGCCGGCCCGGGAAGCCTTATCGGGACGCACGGGAGACCTCTGTGCGATGGCGACCATCACGGCCGAGGCCCTGCGGTCCGCGGCGGACCTGCTCGGGATCGGCGAGGAGGCGAGCCTGAACGAGATCCGGAGCCGCTACCACGGGGCGATCCGGACCTGGCACCCCGACGTCTCGGGCGAGGATCCGGAGGTCTCGCACGAGATGACCGTCCGCCTCACGGCCGCGTACGACCTCCTCTCCGGGTACTGCCTCAACCGCCCGGTCTCGTTCCGGCCCGGGGACCTGGCGCGTGACCTGGAGGCGGCGCCGGCGGACTACTGGACCGAGCGGTTCGGCCAGGACCCGATCTGGGGCTGACGGGGCGAACCGCCGGGGGGCGGGCATGGACCGCGGGGGAAGACCGGCCACGGGACGGGAGGGGCGTGGCCTCTCCGTCCCGGGCCCCGGAGGGTTCCCCGTCCGTGGATCCTCTCTCCCGGGCACGGCGGGGTAATGTCCTGGTATAAGAACCCGCCACCCCGGTGATGAGTGGTAATCCGAACCCTTATTCCCAGGACGGTCGTTTTTTCCCTGGAGACTGCGTCTCTGCCCGGCACCGCCCCCGCCGATCCGGGCGGGGGAAACCCGGTCGTCACGGGACGGCTGGAGCCGGCGTTCGGCGGGTCGGCCACCGCGCGCCTGCGTTTTTCCTGAGGCCCGGCCTCGCGACGGGCGCAGGCGACCCTGCCGGGCGCCGGGGTGACCGGCGCGTTCGACAGGACGGGCCGGACCGGGTGGAGGGTGCCTGATCGGCTGCGACGGCCCGATCCGCGGCGACGACAGGGACCCGGTGCCCCCGGCGATCGGGAAGGCCCCGGGTCTTTTCACACTCGACCGCGGCGCGCCCGGGCGCGTGAGCACCACCGGGTCGATCGCGCCGCTCCCCGCCGGCCCGGACACCCGGCACGGGTGCCGGTCCGGCGGGAGCCGGATCGCCGGGGCCCGGCAGGGGACGCGTCTGCCAGCAGCGTCATGCGACCAGGACAAGCAATCACGAAAAAGGATGCAATCATGGGAAAGTTAAACGACAGGGTCTGTATCATCACCGGGTCCACGAGCGGCATCGGTGAGGCGTGCGCGAAGGAGATGGCGGCCGAGGGCGGCAAGATCGTCGTCTCCGGAAGAAACGAGAAGGAGGGCGCCCGGGTGGTCGGCGAGATCACCGCGAAGGGCGGGACGGCGACCTTCGTCCGTGCGGACGTTGCCAGCGAGGACGATATCCGGAACCTGGTCGCGAAGGCGGTCGAGGTGTACGGGAGGCTCGACGTCATGGTCGCCAACTCCGGCATCGGGCTCACGGCCGATATCCACGAGCTCTCCACCGAGGACTGGGACACGATGATGGACATCAACCTCAAGGGGGTCTTCCTCTGCGACAAGTACGCCGTCATCCAGATGCTCGCCCAGGGAGACGGCGGGGCGATCGTGAACACCGGGTCCATCCACAGCTACGTCGCCAAGCAGGCCGTCACGGCGTACGCCACCACCAAGGGCGGCGTCCGCATGCTGACCCGTACGGTCGGCACGAGCTACGCGGCCCAGGGGATCCGCGCGAACTTCGTCGCCCCCGGGTACATCGACACGCCGCTTCTCAAGGGGCTGCCGCCGGAGGTCTACCAGGAACTGATCAACCTCCACCCGATCGGCCGCCTGGGCCGGGCGGAAGAGGTGGCGAAGGCCGTCGCCTTCCTGGCGAGCGACGACGCCTCCTTCATCACCGGCACCGGGCTGCTCATCGACGGCGGCTACACGGCGCTCTAGACGGTCACGCCGCGGGGGAGTGGGGCCTGCCCCCCGCCGTTCGTTCCGATCCGACTCTCGAACGGCGTACCCGGGAATCGGCGTCCTCCCCGACGGTCCCGGCACCCGCGGGGCCACCGGCAAGAGAGTAACTTTCAAATGTCCACGGTTCCTTTTCTTGCCGGGACAGAGATGGCAGCGAACGACGACGCGATCGTCTGGCACGCGCTCGACCGGGAGACCCTCCTCGAGCGGCTCCGGGCGGCGACCTACGGCCTCGACGAGGAGGAGGCCGCCCGCCGTCTCGAGCGGTTCGGGCCGAACCGCCTCCCCGAGCCGCCGCCGCCGTCGGTCGCCCTCCTCTTCCTCGCCCAGTTCCGGAGCCCCCTCATCTACATTCTCCTGATCGCCGCCGCCATCTCCGCCGCCGTCGGCGACGTCACCGACACCGTCTTCATCCTGATCGTGGTCCTGATCAACGCGGTCGTCGGGACCCTCCAGGAGTGGAAGGCCGAGCAGAGCGCGCAGGCCCTCCGCGTCCTGCTCACGACCACGGCATCGGTGCTCCGCTCGGGTAGGACGAAGGAGATCACGGCCGAGGACCTGGTCCCGGGCGACGTCGTGATGCTCGAGTCCGGCCGGCGCGTCCCGGCCGACCTCCGGCTCCTCGAGGCGCGCGAACTCCAGGTCGACGAGTCCCTGCTGACCGGCGAGTCCGTCGCCGTCGAGAAGCAGCCCGGCGGGGGGGTCGCGCCGGAGACGCCCGTCGCCGACCGGGCGACGATGGTCTTCGCCGGCAGCACCGTCGCCTCCGGCAGGGCGACGGGCGTCGTCGTGGCGACCGCCGACCACACCCAGATGGGCCGGATCGCGACCTCCATCGCCTCCGTCGAGAGCGCGAAACCCCCTCTCGTCCTCCGCATGGAGGCGTTCGCCCGGACGATCTCCTTCGCCGTCGTCGGCGCCGGGGCGCTCCTCGGGGCCATCGCGTTCGCCCGGGGGATGCCGCTCGTCGAGGTCGTCTTCTTCGTCGTCGCGCTCGCCGTCTCGGCCATCCCCGAGGGGCTCCCCGTCGCCCTGACGGTCGTCCTCTCCGTCGCCGCGACGCGCATGGCGAAACGCCAGGTGATCGTCCGCCGGATCACCGCCGTCGAGAGCCTGGGGAGCTGCACCTGCATCGCGAGCGACAAGACGGGGACGCTCACCGTCAACGAGCAGACGCTCGACGTGGCCTGGCTCCCCGGGGACTCGCTCCACCGGGCGACCGGCACCGGCTACGCCGGGGAGGGCACGGTCGAGGGCCTGCCCGGCCAGCCGCCCGGCGAGGACGAGCAGGCGCTCCTCGCCCGCCTGGCGTCGGCGGCGATCCTCGCGAACGAGGCCGGGCTCGAGCGGGACGGCGACGAATGGCGCTACCACGGCGACTCGGTCGACATCGCGTTCCTCGCCTTCGGGTACAAGCTCGGCCTCGACCCCGGCGCCCTCCAGGCCTCCGTCCCGGTCCTCCACCGGGTCCCCTACGAGTCCGAGCGGCGGTACGCGGCGGCCCTCGTCGAGGAGGAGGGCGAGCACCGGGCCGTCGTGAAGGGGGCGCTCGAGACCCTGCTGCCGCGCTGCATCGCGATGGCCGGGCCGGGCGGCCCCGTCCCGCTCGACGAAGAGGAGGTCGACCGGGCCTTCGAGGCGCTCTCGAGCGACGGGTTACGGGTCCTCGCGGTCTGCGAGGGGGCCGCCCATCCCGACTGGACCGGGGAGCTCCCCCCGCTCGTCCTGCTCGGGCTCGCCGGGTTCATCGACCCCCTCCGGCCCGACGCCGTGGACGCCGTCGCCGAGTGCCGCGAAGCCGGGATCCGGGTGGTGATGGTCACCGGCGACCACCCCGGCACCGCGCTCGCCATCGCCCGCGACCTCGGGATCGCCTCGTCGCCCGCCGACGTGGCCACCGGCGCCGAGCTCGCCGAACTGGGCGACGCCGAGGTGCCGGCCTTCCTCGATCGGGTCGACACCGCCACCGTCTTCGCCCGCGTCGCCCCGCTCCAGAAGCTCGATATCGTCGAGGCGATCCTCCGGCTCGGCCACTTCGTCGCCGTCACCGGGGACGGCGTCAACGACGCCCCGGCGCTCCAGCGCGCCAACATCGGCGTCGCCATGGGCTCGGGCACCGACGTCGCCAAGGACACGGCGTCGATGATCGTCACCGACGACCGCTTCAGCTCCCTCGTCGCCGGCGTCGAGGAGGGGCGGTACGCCTACGACAACGTCCGGAAGGTCACCTACCTCCTCGTCACCACGGGGGCCGCCGAGGTCCTGCTCTTCCTCCTCTCCACCCTCGCCGCGCTCCCCCTCCCCCTGGCGGCCGTCCAGCTCCTCTGGCTCAACATCGTGACGAACGGGATCCAGCACATCGGGCTCGCCTTCGAGCCCGGCGAGCCCGGCGCGATGAAGCGCCCCCCGCGCCCGCCCGGCCAGGGGCTCTTCGACCGGCTCATGCTCGAGGAGACGCTGCTCGCGGCGGCGACCATGGCCATCGTCGGTTTTGCCGCGTGGGCCTGGCTCCTCGGCGCCGGGTTCGCCGAGGCGGAGGCCCGGACCCTGCTCCTGGTGCTCTTCGTGCTCTTCGAGAACTTCCACGTCTTCAACGCCCGCTCGGAGACGATCTCCGCGTTCCGGATCCCGCTCTCCCGCAACCGCTTCCTGGTCCTCGCGGTCATCGGGGCGGCGCTCGTCAACGCCGGGGCGATGTACGTCCCCGCGATCGCCGGCGTTCTCCAGACGGGGGCCATCAGCGCCGCGGCCTGGGGCGCGCTGATCGCGCTCGCCTCGACGGTCCTCGTCGTGATGGAGCTCTACAAGCGGCTCCGCCGCCCGGAGAGGATCGCCGCCTCTCCGCCCGGCGGGCCCCGGGCGGGAGGATGGGGCGGGGAGAGCCCGGCCGGCGCGTAGGACGCGGGCCGGCAGCGGCCCCGCGCCGGGGGGGAAGAACCGCGGTCCCCGGGGCTCCCGGCCCGGGCGACCGGGACGGGGCGGCGCCCAACCCGCCGTCCCCCGTGAAAAAAGCCGGCTCGGTCAAGGCGAACCCGGCCGGGCAGGGTCACTCCGGCCCGCCGGCCTCATCGTCACGAGGGCCGGGCCGCGGACGTCTTCAAGAACGGGCGAGGGGCCTGCCGGCCGGTCCGGGGATCGGGGGCCCTTCCGCCCGCGCCGTCTCGAGCCAGAGGGCGATCGCCGTCCTGACCTCGACGAGGGCGCCGTCGGTCTCGCCGAAGGCGGAGCACCCCCGGCAGCTCGGGAACGGCCGCGATATTGCCTCCGTCCTCGTCACTGTAAAAGATCTCGATCAGGTATCGGTTGATCATCGTTCCTCCTCCGGCAGGCGATAATGCTTGCTGATCGTACGGAGCTGCCCGAAATGATGAGTTTCGCAAAGCCGTCGACCTCCTGTCCGATCACCAGTTCGCGTACGCCTCTGCGGACGAAGACGTGATGGCTGCCCCTGGCGCCCGGAGACGGAATCCGAAGGCGACGGCCACACGGCCACGCGGTGAGAGCACCAACGACTTTCCCGGTACCATGCAGGGTACTCCGGCGGACCCGCCGTGACACGATGGCCAGGTGTCGGAGGGGAATCGGGCCCGCCACACCGCCCGCCTCACCGGTACAAGACCGTGGGGGACCGCGCGCGAGGTGTCGCTCTCACGACGATCCCCGGGTCTGCGGTAACACCTCGATCTCCATCTGCATCAGGATCTCGAGCACCTCGTTCTCGCGGCGATACGGGAGATGGTCGTAGAGGATCTTCCCCACGGGGGTCTCGAGCGCGACGACGCCGATGACCAGGACACCCTCGGCAAAGATAAAGGAGAGGACGGGTCCGACGTAGTCCACGAGGCTCTCAAGGAGGTAGGCCGAAATGGCGGCGCAGACTGCGAGAAACAGGAATCCCGGGAGCAGGGCCCGGAAGCCCTGCCACCGACCGATCCGGGCCCTGATCAGGTTGTCCTCGGTCTTCTGCTGGGCTCAGCGACGGACCGCGACCTCGGTCTGCCGGGCCATTTCCGGAACGACCTTCTCCGGGGGAAGCTCGATGATCAGCCTGAGCGGACGTTTCCGGCTGATGACCCCCGGTGTCATGTGTTCGATGATCCTTTCCAGGACCGACTCTCCCATGTAGTCCCATTCCTCGTCCGAATAGATATCGAGCGGCTGCTCGACAAAAAGCTCATAGATGTCGTCCAACGAGACCCTGAACCGGTTCTCCTCGAGCTGGCGGTCCAGACTCTTCCTGTCCGACGCCCTGTAGTCCATCTATCACTCGCTGGGCCCGGGTTTTATTGAACTGATCGATCCGGTCGATCCCGGGGGAGGACCCAGGATCGTCCCGCCGGCGGACAACCACTGGGGGTGCACAAGGCTCCGGTCGCAGAATGGGGAGGGCCATAGGGCGTTCCAGCCCGGGGGGCGTCACCGCGCCCGGCACGGCCCGGCCGCGGGGTCCGTCCGGGTCGACCCCCGGTGAAGACCGCGGCATTATGTGGACTCCCGGCGCATGGAGTCTCGCCATGACATTCGTCTCCTCGTACCACGTCGAGGCGGACGCGGACGGACAGGCCGTCTACGTCTCCGACTACGTACCGCGCGCGCTCCGCACCGAGACGGGGCTGGCCCTGCGAAAGGAGATCCCACGGAAGACGCACGGCGCGTGGTCGCCTCCCCCGGAGCGGCGGGACCCCATCCAGGTGCTCGAGGAGACGAACCGAGGGCGCGTGCCCGGATTGATACCGATACGCTACGGCCGCATGATGGCCGGCCCATTCCCCTTCTTCCGCGGATCCGCGGCACTGATGGCCGAGGACCTCGCTATGACACCGACGAGCGGCATACGCGTCCAGGCCTGCGGGGACTGCCACCTCCTGAACTTCGGCCTCTTCGCCTCGCCCGAACGGAACCTCTTCTTCGGGATCAACGACTTCGACGAGACCCTCGCCGCGCCGTTCTGCTGGGACATCAAACGGCTTGCGGTCTCGTTCATGCTTGCGGGCCAGGAGAACGGCTACGGGAAAAACCAGGCGGCCGACATCGTCGCGACGGTCGTCCGGTCCTACCGGGAGTACATGGCCCACCTCGCCCGGATGCGGGCCCTCGATATCTGGTACACACGCCTCGACGCGGACATGATGCTCAGCTCGACGCGCACCCGGAAGGAGCGCCGGTCCACGGGGGCGATGCTCACGAAGGCCCGGAGCCGGCTCGCCTACTACCTCTTTCCCCGGATCACGGCCGAGGTGAATGGCCACCGCCGCTTCGTGGATCAGCCTCCGCGGATCTACCACGAGGACACGAGCCCCTCCCGGGCCCAGGAGCGGCTCCAGATGCTCGACGAGTACCTCTCCACGCTCCCCGACCACCACCAGGTCCTCCTCTCGCGGTACCGGATGGTGGACATCGCGTTCAAGGTCGTCGGGATCGGCTCGGTCGGCACCCGGTGCTGGGTGGTCCTCCTGCTGGCCGAGGACGGCGACCCGCTGATCCTGCAGGTCAAGGAGGCGCGCCGTTCCGTGCTCGAGCCCTTCGCCGGGGCGGGGCCGTACGACCACCAGGGCAGGCGCGTCGTCGAGGGTCAGCGTCTGACACAGGCCGCGAGCGACATCTTCCTCGGATGGTTCACCGCGAAGGACGGTATCGATTACTACGTGCGCCAGCTGCGGGATATGAAGTTCTCTTTCGATCCGACCGGTGTCTCCAGGAAACGCCTCGCGTGGTTCGCACAGTTCTGCGGCTGGAACCTGGCGCGCGCCCACGCAAAGTCCGGAGACGCGGCCGAGATCGCCGGGTACCTGGGGAAGTCTGACGTCTTCGACCGCGCGATCGTCTCGTTCGCGAGCGAGTACGCGGACCAAAACCGGCGCGATTACGAGACGTTTCTCGCGGCCGTCGAGGACGGCACCATCGTGGCCGAGACCGGCGTCTGACCCTCTTCGGGGTTTCCGGCGGGTGGAGCGGGGCCCCGTGCCGCTGCAGGAGGACGCGGAGGGGGACCGAACACGAACCCGGACCAGCCGGGACGGCGCGCGGACGGTCAGGGGGGAGCGATCGCAGTCCTGATGCCTTCCGCGTGCCCGTTGAAACGGAGGGTCGGGCGGCCGGCGCCGTTGAGTGCGGGTGATGCCTCCGTGCTGCCGTCTCCCGCGTACTTGGTCTCGCGACGGCCGATCGCCATTCGTCACCTCGAGGAGACCCGGCCCGGGCAGTGCCGGCGCTCCTTGACGGAACCGGGTACGAGAGAGAAGCGGGGTGCCGGCTCAGCCTCGGGGTTCCACGACCTCGCTCCGGATCGTCACGAAGACCGGGCCCCTCACGTCGACCTTCTTCTTCGTGTCCGTGATCGAGCGCATCGCGTGCTCGGCGATCCGCAGGTTGACGTCGCTCGGGAGTTTCGCCATCTTGACC
>JAAYEG010000003.1 GCA_012728895.1 Methanospirillum sp.
ACGACCGCCTGGATCTGCCGGCCGGCCCGCATCGACCGCGCGGCCGCGTAGAGAAAAATCCGGTTGAGGTAGTCCACAACCTCGAGCAAGGGCCGGCAGTCCGCCGGCCAGACCCGCAGCCGGTACGCCATGAGCGGGTAAACCCCGTGCAGCCTGAGCACGTCCAGGAACCCCTGCCAGGCCTCCGGCGAGAGGGCCGGCGCCGGCATCGGCGTGTCACGGAGGATCGCGACGAGGTACAGCAGCCGGTCATCCGGCAGCGGTCCGCGGGTCGCCCGCGAGGGGCAGGCGCTCGTGGAACGCGCGCAACCGCGCGGGCAGCGAGGGGTTGGGCGGCATGCTCCGAACCCGGGTCGTATCGTCCGCTATCATCGTTCTCCGTGCCGCACGACCCGGTGCTAGTCTGCATCCTCCTCGGAGAGGATCCGTCGGAGCGCATCAAGGAGCGGCGACAGGTCCTCTGTCACTGTTCGCCAGAGCTGCTCCGCATCGACGTGGAAATACGCGTGGATCAGGATATCCCGGGTCCCGGCGATCTTCCTCCAGGGGATCTCGGGATGGGCCGTGCGGACGGCATCGGGTATATTCTTTGCCGCCTCGCCGACGATCTCCAGCAATCGACTGACGACGAGAACGGCGTACTCGTCTTCGAGGAAACCAGCACGGTCCATTCCCGACGTGTAGGAGAGCGCCTTCTCCGTGGCCTCGAGCATGTCCTCGAGGTACTGCGTTGCCGGGCGCAGGCCCCTCATAGCGGCATGGCCTCGTGCAGGATGCGGTCCCTCAGGCGGGGCTTTATCGACCGTTTCTCGACCAGGTCGACCCGCACGCCGAGGCGGTCCGAGAGCTCCTGCTGCAGGCCGACGAAACCGAAGAGCGAGAGGCCCCGATCGGGGTCGAACTCGACAAGGAGGTCGAGGTCGCTCTCCTCGTCCTGCTCGCCGCGGACCCACGAGCCGAAGATCTCGATCGAGCTCACGCCGTACTCTCGCTCGAGGGAGGGCAGGAGCGCCCGGAGTGCGAGCCTGAGCTCCTCGAGCGTCACCGTCCCTCCTGCTCTGGCTGTATTCCCATCGACCATTGCATTCTCCTTTCCATCGGTGGGCCACGGCAGAGGATCTCGGACCGATAGGGCGGTCAGCCCGGTCGCCCTTGAACCCGGGGCTCCATGAACAAACGACCCTCGGAAGTATAATGCTGTTGACGCTGCCGGCCGGCCCGCATCGACCGTGCGGCCGCGTCGAGAAAGACCCGGTTCAGGTAGTCCATAACCTCGAGCGGCGGCCGGCAGTCCTCCGGCCAGGCCCTGAGCCGGTACGCCACGAGGGGTAGACGCCGTGCGGCCGGAGGTGGTCCAGGAATCCCTGCCACTCCTCCGGCGACAGGGCCGGCGCGGGCACCGGGGTGTCGCGCAGGACGGCGGCGAGGTACAGGATCCGGTCGTCCGGCAGCGAGAGGAGCGCGTTCGGCGGGTCGCAGGCGAGCGGGAGCCGCTGGTGGAACTCGCGGAGGTGGGCCGAGAGCGAGGGATCGGGCGGCCTTCTCTGTACCACGATCATCTCACCGGACAGCATCGTGCTCCGTGCCGGGACTACCGGTGCTCATTCGCCGATCCCTCAGAGTGGATCCGACGGAGCGGGGCACAGAGCAGGACCTCGAGAGAACGAAGCCCGATGCCGGAGAGCGAGTGCATGGGATCGGAGGACAATTCGATGGACAGGCTCCGGCCCGGGCACAGCCTGTCGGGCGTCACCGAGCCGCACCCGGTGCCAGTCGTTGCACTTTAGGGGGGGCTTTATGGCTCCCGTGTCGGTCCGGCAGCCGGTGTCGCGCAAGAGTCAGCAGGCGGCATGGAGAAGCACGCCGCGATCCGCTCGCAGACCTCGAGGTTGGCCGCGCCCTCCCCGAGCGTGATCGGGAACGGCCGGCCTGTTCGGACGCACTCGACGAAGGTCGCGAGCTCGAGGGCGAGGGGCTCGACCTTGTTGACCAGCACCTTCTCGATCACGTTCTCCTGCACGTAGCGCTCGTCGACCGACTCGTAGGCGTCGGGCCGGCGGTAGACCGTGACCTCCTGGCTCATGTAGTCGCCCTCGATCGTCAGGTCCTCCTCCTCGACGTAGAGCGACCGGATCTTCTTCGACGACTTCCTGCTGGCCGAGAGCGAGACCGGGACGTCGCCGTACCGGAGCAGGGCGGCGATGACGTCCAGCGTCCCCAGGCTCGAGACATCGGGCTCGATGCCGGGGAAGAGGTGGCCCATCACGTCGATGTCGTGGATCATCAAATCCTCGACGACCGAGCTGCCGGTGATCCGCGACGAGGCCGGGTTGTGCCGCTTCGCCTCGACGTAGAGCGGCCGGCGGAGGATCCGCTTCACCTCGGTCACGATCGGGTTGAACCGCTCGATGTGGCCGACGCCGGCCACGAGGCCGTCAGGAACCGCGCCGGCGAGCTCGCGCGCCTCGCGCGCCGTCCCGCACACAGGCTTCTCGACCAGGACGTGAACGCCGCGGGCGAGCGCGGACCTGGCCGTCTCGAGGTGGAACTGGGTCGGGACGCAGACGCTGACCGCGTCGACGCGCCGGAGCAGGTCGTCGGCCGAGGCGCTGGCCACGGCCCCGTTCTTCTCGGCCACCTCTCTCGCGGCCGCCCCGTCCAGGTCGTAGACACGGACCCGGTCGACGGCCTTCATGCTCGCGTAGATCCTGACGTGGTTCCGCCCCATCGTCCCGGTGCCGAGTACCCCGATCTCCATCCGATCTCTCCGCCCTACAGGTTGAATTGAGCGGTGATATACCTGTGGAAAAAACAGCGCATTGCCGGTGCTGACCCACGTGGCTTCCAGCGAACGCCCGGGTGTCTCTGCCCGCAGGGAAAAATCCCTTCATATCGCCGGCGACCGGCCCCGAGCAGGGCTCAGATGTACCGGAAGATGCGCGCCCACCGGCGGAGGTGAGCGAGGGGGAGGTCGAGCGGGGAGTCCGACCGGCGGAATTTCGCCATACTCGGCGCAGGGGGCACGACGTACCGGATGCCGTACCTGAGTTTCTCGACGAACCCGGGCTGGCCCTGCAGGGCCAGGTAGAAGCCCGATAAGACGGAGGTGTGCCGCGTCGCCGCGTACGGCCAGAGCCGGCGCTCCCGTTCGCCCGGCCCGGGCCAGGCCGAGGGGTCGGCGAGCCCGGGCGGGGGCGAGAGCCCGGTCCAGAACCCGGCCGAGAGGACGGCCAGCTCCAGCGGGATCCGGACGTGGTGGGCGACGGACCGCCCGATTACCCCCTCCCAGTCCGCGCTCCCGCCCGGTTGCGCCATCAGGAGCGCGGTATCGACGACCCAGTCCAGGCGCAGGGAGCGGTGGACGAAGACGTTGTGGAACGCCAGGAAGAGGAGGTGGTCGGGACGGGAGAGCGTGTGGCAGGCGAGGTCTTTCGCCGCCACCGGGACCCGCCTCGCGATGACCTCCTCGACCCAGTCGGCCGGGGACATGTCGTACTCGGCGTCGAGCGCCCAGTGGAGCTCGAGCGTGATGCCGTTCTTCGGCGCGGTGAAGACCTGGTGGTGGTAGCCGTGCTCCGAGACCGAGAACTCCCTCCCGGGGTTGGCGTACCCCAGCCCCCCGAGCACCCCCTCGGCCGCCGGCACGTCCGCCGGCCGGACCAGGAGGTCGAGATCGCACGACTGCCGCAGCGCCGGGTCGGGGTAGACCGAACCTGCCAGGGCCGGCCCCTTCAGCAGCACCGGCTCGATGCCGGCGGCCTCGAGCGCGTCCACGGCCTCCTGGATCTGCCGGCCGGCCCGCATCGCCCTCGCGGCCGCGTACAGGAAACCCCGGTTCAGCCACTCCATGACCTCGGCCGGCGGCCGGCACTCCGCCGGCCACGAGCGGAGCCGGTGGGCCATGAGCGGGTAGACCCCGTGCGGCCTGAGCGTGTCGAGGAACCCCTGCCACTCATCGGGCGACATGGCCGGCGGGGGCTGCGGCGTGTCGCGGAGGATCGCCACGAGGTACAGCACCTGGTCGTCCGGGAGCGAAAGCACGGCGTTCGGCGGGTCGCCCGCGAGCGGCAGGCGCTCGTGGAACGCGCGCAGGCGCGCGGGGAGCGAGGGGGCGGGCGGCGATGGCGTCATCGCTGATATGCGTTGGTGCTCTGGCGCTCTATCTTTTTCCCACGGGATCGGTGCGGGGGCGAGAGGCCGGCGGAGGGCTATCTATGGCACGTGCATTCTGTGCCCGGGGGGGGGCGCCAGCGGGGAGGGAATAGGGCCGGGTCCGGGAGGATGCATGCCGGAACCGCGGGGGCCTTCTGCGAGGAAGGTTCATGGAGATCGTGATCGAACAGTGCAGAGAACGGAACGGGTTCGTATGGGGGTGAGGGATATCATCCGGATGATCGAGGCCGATGGATGGTACCTCGCGGCGACCAGGGGAAGCCACCGCCAGTACAAACACCGCGGGAAGGCGGGGCGGATCACGGTCCCCGGCCATCCGGGCGACGATCTCGCACCGGGCACCGTGAATAGTATCTTAAAACAGGCCGGACTAAAAGAGAACTGATCCATGCACCGATATCTCGTGATCATCGAGGAGGCCGACGGCAACTACTCCGCCTATGCCCCGGACCTCCCGGGCTGCGTGGCGACGGGACGGAGCCGCGAGGAGACCGAGGAGCGGATGCGCGAGGCGATCGCGTTTCACCTCGAGGGCCTTCTCGAGGACGGCATCCCGGCCCCTGACGCACGGACCTACGCCGCCCATATCGCCGTCTGACGGACCCGGCGCGTCTCTTGCGGCCGTCGGGGTCTCCGAAGGGGGAACGTCGGTCCGGAAGGTCCGTGACGGCGGCCGGCACTCCGCCGGCCAGGCCCGGAGGCGGTACGCGAGGAGCGGGTAGACCCGTGCGGCCGGAGGTGGTCCAGGAACTCCTGCCACGCCTCCGGCGACAGGGCCGGCGGGGGCATCGGCGTGTCGCGGAGGTCAGAGGAGCCGGTCGTCTGGGAGCGACAGGAGCGCGTTCGGCGGGTCGCCGGCGAGCGGGAGGCGCTCGTGGAACCCACAGAGTCGCGAAGGGAGCGAGGGGTGGGGCGGTGATGGCGCGAAATGACATGGTCCTCCCGGGCGCCGATCTCCCTCCACCCCGTCCTCGGCCTGTGTGACGGAGCGTCCATCGACCATGGCGCTCATTACTCGAAACCCTCCTTCTTCCCGACGGCGACAACGCAGACGACGAGCCGGTCCTGGATGATGCGGAAGGTCGCTCGGTAGACACCGACCCTGAGCCGGTACCGCGGCCGGTCCGCAGGGCATCCCCTGACCTTCCGGACATCCCTCCGGCGCTGGGGGTCCACCGCGTAGCCTGCGAGCGCTGCCTCGATCCGCAGCCGGGCCTTTCTGGGCAGCGCCGCCAGCGATCGTTCCGCGCTGCGGGTGAACATGACCTCGTAGGCCATTGTTCACCCTTGCCCGTCCGTCAGGTCGTCCCCCAGGTCGCGCATGACCTCGCGCAGGCTCCGGAAGCGGCCGGCCCGGATGTCCTCCTCGCTCCGGCGGATCGCCTCGATCTCCTCCTCCGAGAGCGGCTCGTCGTCGTACGCCGCGTCCGCGAGCCGGCTGATCAGCTCGTCGTAGGTCTCGCGCGGGTGGATCTTGAGGTCGTCCAGCTTCGCTTTCGTCTCGGACCGGAGCTGGACCGTCGTCGTGGACACGATCAACTATAGCCCGCTATAGGGATTTATAGATTGCCTGAGCTGCGCCGAGCGCGAGTCACTCATCCCGGGACTGCCTCGTGCAGGATGCGGTCCCTCAGGCGGGGCTTGATGGACCGCTTCTCCACGAGGTCGACCCTGACACCGAGGCGGTCCGAGAGCTCCTGCTGCAGGCCGACGAAGTCGAAGAGCGAGGGGCCCCGCTCCGGATCGAACTCCACGAGAAGGTCGAGATCGCTCCTGTCGTCCTGCTCGCCGCGGACGTACGACCCGAAGAACTCGAGCGAAGTTACGCCGTACTCCTGCTCGAGGGAGGGCAGGAGCGCTCGAAGGACGATCCGGAGTTCTTCGAGCGTGGCCATCCTCCCGGCGTTTTCTGAACTCGCACTGGTCATTGTACTTAACTCCCGCTGGAAGGGTGCCTGTGGAGCACCTCGAAACGGCAGGCCGATCCAGCCAGCTGCCCCTGATCCCGCGGCTCAATGAAAGGACGACCCAGAGGAGTATAATGCTGTTGGCATGCCCTGCCGGCCCGCATCGACCGCGCGGCTGCGAAGAGGAAGACCCGGGTCAGCCACGCCATCACGTCGAAAAGCGGCCGGCAGTCCTCCGGCTATGAACGTAGCCGGTACGCGAGGAGCGGGCAGACCCCTTGCGGCCCAGGAGGTCCAGGAACGCCCGCCGCTCCTCCGGTGACATGGCCTGCGCCGGCAGGGGCGTGTCGCGGAGGATCGCGACGAGGGAGAGGAGACGGTCGTCCGGGAGCGAGAGCACGGCGTTCGGCGTGTCGCCCGCAAAACGCGCGGGTCCCGTTCGGCCGGTCGCGAAACCGGTGGACACGTCCGCTCCCACGGCTCGCTGCCTGCCGCAGAACACGATGCACCCGGCCCAGCCCTGGCCGTACCGTGCGTCAGTCACGGCGCGATCGCGCTGGCAGACGGGGGCGGTGGGGTGGGCGCCGGTCAGCGCCGGGCCCAACCGCCGGCGAGCCGGCGTCGGACGGGGCCGGCCAGGACGGAGGCGATAAACCGGGCGAGGCAGGTGAGGTGGCGGCACCAGGCGACTGCCAGTCCACGTCTGCCGCCGCGGACGGCCGTCACTGTACCGTCCCGGTTACAGAGATCGACCCGGCCGAGCACCCGGGCGGTCCGAACCGGGCGCAGGTCGGGGGACCGGTTATTGTCTCCCTGCGTGACGAACCCCCGGTCCGAGCACCGGACGACCCGGTGGACCGTGATCCGCCCGTTCTCCGGCGAGGTGTAGGCAATGACGTCGCCGGCGACGGGCGTCGCGTCGGGCTGCAACATCAGGACGTCGAGGTCGCGGAACGTCGGATGCATGCTCGACCCTCGGTAGACCAGGGTGTTCCGCTCCTCCCATCCCGTCGTCTCCGTCTCCCTGTCGGTCATCCGGGCGTTCATCAGTACGGGGGCAGGATCGGCCATAAGGGTGCTGGTGCGGTGTCGCGACTGCAGGATCTCATAATTACTTGACACCCGGTGAGACCGGGTGCATGCATAAGTTGGCGGCCTATGACCCCGGGGAGATCGTCTCCTCCTATCATCGCGGCGAGAGTGTCCCTGCCATCGTCGCACGACATGGTACCAGCCGCGAACAGATCTATCAGATCATTCGGTACACCCGGTTGCACGGACGCCCGCCGGTTATCCATCGTCCCGGGCGGCGGCCACGGCCGCCACCGTGGGACGCGGACTTCCTGGTCCCAGTCTATCGCCGGATCGTCCAGCTCGTATCCCGTGCCCTCTCCCGGCATATCGCCACCGGGACCGGTCGTGTTATCCCGCATACAATGATTTATGTGATTTTTTAAGGTGACTATTTAATTAGTGCCACCTTCAAATACTGAGAACGAAGGTGAGCGTGTGGTTTCCCTTATCGACTTAGGTCGATATACCCATGATGAAGAGGCCGCTGAAACGTATCTTCGGGATCACGGTCTCCTGATTTCGTACACGACGTGTCCTCACTGCGG
>JAAYEG010000014.1 GCA_012728895.1 Methanospirillum sp.
CTGCTTCCAGTCGCCCTGCCAGAGCGTCATCGCATGCTTCCGCTCGAACCGGACCCATTTCGGTCGTGACGGTTTTCGTTTCTGAGCCGTCATGAGCCCTCGTTCACGCAGAATGCGATAAACCATCGTGTGCGGGATAACACGACCGGTCCCGGTGACGATGTGCCGGGAGAGGGCACAGGGTCCAAGCTGGGAGATCCGGCGATAGACCAGGACCAGGAAGACCGTGTCCCACGGCGGTGGTCGTGGCCGCCGCCCGGAACGCTGCAGGACCGGCGGGCATCCGTGGATCCGGGTGTAGCGAAGGATCTGATAGACCCGTTCGCGGCTGATGTGGTAACGTGCGGCGATGGACGAGACATCCTCGCCACGACGAAAGGAAGAGACGATCTCCCCGGGATCATCAGCCCCCAACTTCTGCATACACCCAGTCTCAACAGGTGTCAAGTAATTCGGAGACTCTACACCCTGGCTCTTGCCGAAAACCGGTCCTCGGTTTTCGCATTTCTACGCCGTGATGACGGTCCCGAGCCGTTCGCCCCGCACGGCGGTCGTGATATTGCCGGGCACGTGGCAATTCACGATCCGGAGCTCGCGGACGTGGACGGCCTCCTGCATCAGCTCGAGGATCTTCGGCTCCATGACCATGTCCTCCAGGTTCATCTCGAGCAGTTCGTCGGCCGAGATCCGGGGGATCAGCTCGGCGTCGGGGTTCGTCACAGGGTCGGCAGTGAAGAGCCCGTCGACGTTCTTGCCAAGGATACAGGTGCGCGCTCCCATCACCTCGGCCATCAGGAACGCCCCCGTGTCGGTCCTGTGCGGCGGGATCGCCCCGATCCGGACCGG
Organism: Methanospirillum sp.; assembly: GCA_012728895.1. Lineage (GTDB taxonomy): Archaea > Halobacteriota > Methanomicrobia > Methanomicrobiales > Methanospirillaceae > UBA288. The sequence continues at coordinate 847 of JAAYEG010000014.1, forward strand.
GTGTTCGTAGAGTCCGTACGGCGGCGTCCCGTGTATGACCGGTAGCTGGCCGAGCCTCAGCAACGTCGGCAGCTCGAGCAGGTCGGCCTGGTGGATCCGCGTCCCCCCCCACGGCGAGAGGAGGAGAGCGACCATGATGGCATTCTGCTCGGAGATCTTGGCCGAGAGCTCGGCGAGCACTCCCGTGGGCATCCCGAGGTCTAGGCCGACATCCATGATGTGCCGGACCCGAGCACCGCCGCCGGTCACGACGAGGACCTCGTTCTCTTTCGAGAGGTTCCCGATCTCGGTACAGAGTGGGTGCATCACCGAACGGCCGTAGTCGATAACGCCGTGACCTCCGAGCTTGACCACGTTCAGATCGGGCGTGATGCGGATCCGCCTGGATTCACCGATCTCCTCGAGGAGACCCCTTCGAACGAGTGTCTCTGAGGCGAGGCCGGACCTCAGTCCGAAACGTCCCTGTCGCCGGGTCATACGCATACTTATATGTAAGCGGAGAAGAATATTGGTTATATCAACTGGTTAATCAGTTGAGTGAGAACCATGAAGATCTTCGTCCGCGAGAGAACAAAGGTGGGTGAAGGCGTCCGCCAGCCCCGCTATGTCGTGCTTGCCGTCCTTGGCGGCGATTTGAGAATCTACGCGCACCACTACCGCAAGACAGAGCTCGAGCAGCTCGCCTCCGACTGCGGCGCCGACCTCGTCTACCTCGAGCAGGTATCGGAGCCCGAGCACGGTAAAAAGAAGTAGGTGGGCGCCCGATCTCTTTTCATGCCTGCACCGACGCTCGAGTCGGTCATCGATGCCATGATCACGATCGCACTGGTCGATGACCGGGTTCTCGGGCTCGAGTTCACGCCCGACGGCGTCCTGATCCGCCTGCCGACGACACGGAAGATCGCGGAGCGTCTCGACGTTCCGCATTACTACGTCCTCCCTCTGATCGGCATGCTCGAGGCTGATGGCCTGGTCACCCGCGCCGAGCGGGTCGGGATCCGGACGACTCCAGCGGGTACCCACCGCCTCTTCGGCCGGATCGAGCAGCACTACGCCGGTGACGCGGAGTCCCTGCTGGGAACAGAACTCTTCGACCTCGTCCGGAAACGCGCCTGCCAGGGGCTCGGCCCCTGAAGTAATATGGAGTGAAAACCCACCTCTTTCTGATGCGTGAAGAGGACCTCGACTGGCTCTGCTACACGACTCTCTCCCGGGGAACGGGCAGCGCGACGATCCCGGAGCTCGCCCGGGCCGTCGGGGCGGACGAAGAGGCGGTGGCCGCTTCGGCGGCACGCCTCGTCCACTACCTGCTGGCCCAGCAGAACGGCGAGAGGATTCAGCTTCTCTCGGCCCAGGAATCGCTTCTCGCCTGCCAGATACGGTACTCGGGCGACCTTCCGCTTGTCCTCGAGAACGGAGTGGTCCGCGTCAAGGGGCCGGATGATCCCTGAAGTCGCGGTCCTCAGGCTCGGTCACCGGCCCGAACGTGACCAGCGGGTCACGACCCATGTCGGACTCGTCGCGCGGGCGTTCGGAGCACGCCGCATGCTCCTCGCGGCGCACGATCCGGGCGTGGTACGTTCCATTCGGGACGTCGTTGCACGCTGGGGCGGCGCGTTCCAGGTCGAGGGGGATGTCGGGTGGCGCAGGTGCCTGGTGGACTGGAAAGCCGCGGGAGGGACCGTGGTCCACCTCTCGATGTACGGCCTGGATCTCACCGAGGTGATCGATCGGGTGCGCGCCTGCGACCCGGTCCTGGTCGTGGTCGGGGCGGAGAAGGTCCCTGGCGAGGTCTACGGCCTCGCAGACTACAACGTCGCGGTCACCCACCAGCCCCATTCCGAGATCGCGGGACTCGCAGTCTTCCTGGACCGTCTCTTCGAGGGGCGCGAGCTCCTGATTGAATACCCGGACGCGCAGATACATGTCCTTCCATCTGAGCGTGGCAAGGTCGCCCTGGGACCAGCGGAGGAGGAGTGACAATCGACCTGCTCGTGGCCGGGTTCTCGACGCGCCATATCGTTGGATCGGCGCACAACGCCGGTCACCGGGTCATCGCGGTCGATCACTTCTGCGACCTCGACCTCGAGGCGTTCGCCGACGCCTGTTACCAGTTCGAGACCCTTCAGGAGCTCGCCTCGATCGCGGACCGGGTCGCGCGCGAGGAGGTGGTCGACGGGTTCCTCGCAGGCTCCGGGGCCGAGACCCTCACGCTCAAGGCTCCCCTGATCGGCACTCCCCCGGACATCGCATCCCGGTTTCTCGACAAGGCAGCGACCCAGTCGTTCCTCGAGAAACTCGGCGTGTCCGTCCCCCGCCTCGTCGCCCCCGGTCACTACCCCGCGATGGCGAAACCCGTCCAGGGCTCGGGTGGATGGCGGAACCGGATCCTGGCCTCGGACGCTGAGATGGAGCACTTTGTCTGCCAGATGTCCGGCCAGCCATACCTTCTCCAGGAGATGATCCGGGGCGCGCCGGCATCGGTCTCGTGCCTTACCGACGGCACAGAGGCCGTGGCCGTCGGGACGAACCGTCAGCTTCTCCGGGGCACGGGCGAGATGGGGTTCGGCTTCGCCGGTTCGGTGACCCCGTGCGACCACCCGCTCGCTGACGAGATGGCCACGATCGCCGAGGAGATCGTAGGGGCGAGCGGGTGCGTGGGGACGGTCGGGGTCGACTTCGTACTCCCCGACTCACCGGGATCGACGCCGGTCGCGATCGAGGTCAACCCCCGTTTCCAGGGCACGCTCGATACCGTCGAGGCGGCGACCGGGATGAACCTGGTCTCGCTCCACCTCGCTGCCTGCGCGGGGCGCCTTCCCCACGAAAGGCCACGCCCCCGGCACTACGCCGCACGGCGCATCGTCTTCGCGGACCGGGATCTCGTCGCCGGGTATGGGCTTGCAGCGCGCGGGCAAACGGTCGCCGATATCCCGAGGCCCGGCACGCCCATCCCGGCGGGATCCGCGGTTGTCTCAGTCCTGGCGAGCGGTTCGAGCTCGGCCGAGGCTCTTGTCATGCTGGATAAGCATATTACCGGCGTGCGTTCATATATCGAGCAATGGTAGCCCTCACCCCGATCCAGGAACAGCCCGCCATCGCCGCGTACCTCCACCGGCTGATCGGCGACGAAGGACTCCTGCTCATCGAGCGGTTCCCGGACGAGGGGGAGTTCAGTGACGAGGACCTCGCCGAACGGACCGAGATCAACCTGAACTCGGTCCGGCACACCCTCTACACGCTGTACGAACGGCGCCTCGCCGAGTACAGGCGGATCAAGAACAACGAGACGGGGTGGCTCACGTACCTCTGGCACCTCCGTCTCGACAACGTCCCCGCCGCGCTCGCGGAGGAGATGGAGGCTGTCCTCGAGAAACTCCGGACCCGCGAACGGTTCGAGGAAGAGAACGACTTCTACCGTTGCGGCCAATGCGGACTCCTCCTGACCTTCAACCAGGCGATGGACTCTGACTTCTGCTGCCCCGACTGCGGCGCACCCATGGCCCACTTCGACAACGATATGCTCCTCCTCGCACTCCGTCGTCGGCGCGAGGCGATCGCCGAGTCGCTCGGGCATGAGTGAAACCGGGGCCCTGCTCCGGGAGGCTGGCTGCGATGAGGGGGTGATCAGGCACTGCCGCGCCGTAACCGCTCTCGCCCTGGAGCTCGCCAGGGGCAACCCGCTCTACGATCCCGTCCTCCTGGAGACGGGGGGGATGCTCCACGACATCGGCCGTTCGGTGACCCACGGGATCGGCCATGCCCAGGCAGGCGCACATCTGCTCTCGGCGCACGGCCTGCCGGAGGCTATTTGCCGCATCGTCGAGACCCACACCGGCGCCGGGCTCACGGCTGACGAGTGCTCCCTCCTCCGGCTCCTCCCGCGTGATTGCATGCCGCAGAGCCCCGAGGAGCGCCTGGTCGCGTACGCAGACAAGCGACTGAAGGGTGATCGTGTCGTCTCGATGGAGCGCGAACTCGCGCGGTCGTACGCCCTGCCCCGCAGGGTCCGCCGGCGCTTGTACCGTCTCTGGCGGGAGACCGAGCTCCTCACAGGCTGATACGACGCACCTGGGGCAGCGATCGAAGCTCCTCAATTACGCCGGGGGGAAGCGTTCCGTCCACGATCAGCACCAGCTTTGGGTCAGCCGCGAGGTAAGGGTCGGTCACGAAGATCTGGCGGATCGCTAGGTCGTGCAGGGTCAGCACGTGGACCGCGGCCTCTACGACCCCCTTGTCCCTGGCGTCGATCGGCGCAATGGTGATCACCGAAAGGCCCAGGTGCTCCGCGACCATCGAGAGGTCAGGCGTCGCCCTCATCCGGGCGAAGATAGGGGCGAGCTGGATATCTTCGAGGATCCTCTTCGCGGTCGCATCGACCACGCGGCGGTCGACGCCGACGACCGAAGCCACCTGCGTCGCCGGAATCGCGATCTCGTTCGAAACAACGCGTCCCTGCTCGTTCACGCCGAGACCGTTCTCGAGCAGAAAGAGGGCGACCCGACTCTGGGACGGCGAGTCGGCAAACGCCCGCATGATCTCAGACCACATCTGCACACTTCTGTGCCCCTGTGACGGGGATAATACTATTGGGCTGCCGTCCCCGTTCTCCGGACGGAAGATATTTACCGTGCGGGGCCGACCAGATATGGCACACGAGCGAGGGTTGCCGAGCTAGGTCAAAGGCGCAAGGTTGAGGGCCTTGTCACGCAGGTGTTCGGGCGTTCAAATCGCCTCCCTCGCATTTTCACACTTTTCCGCATCGTACCCGTCCGCACACGTTCCCTCTGAGCGTACCTGATGGTCTGTTCCGAATACGAACGACCAGGCTGAGGGCGCTCACGGACCACTGACAGTGCAGACTCAGGAGATGCCTGCCCCTGTCATGACCATCCACGATATCATCGGGGTCGGGAGCTCCCCTCGCGCCACGGGTACGGTTCATCCTGAAGGTGTTCGGTCGTCCCACCCGTCTCCGGGTGTTTCCACCCCGACTCGGTATCTCGGACGTGCCAGTGCACCAGCGACCGTCCGACAGTTTCGGAATAGTGCCCCGGTTTCCGGGTTCTGGGAGAACGGGAAACCGAGATCCGTGCGGATCTCGACAGTGATGCCGTCTCGGGAGCGCCCGGTCACGGTGAGCATCGCGGCTACATCGCTCGCAGGGGGCAGGAAGCCTCCCCGGCAGGTGACGGGCCGGGAGACCCGGGAGTGGACTCTCGCCATCTCCGTATCGCCAGGCGTCTCGATACCGATCCACCAGATCCCGCTCTGGTGCCGATCGGTGACCGGACGTCCGAGGCCTGGGCTCCGGAACAGGTTGTCTGCCCTCCCGATCGAGGGCGTGATGATGACGCCCGATATCGGGGTGTCACCGTTCCCGAATCACGAGACACAGGGGCCGGATGCTCCTTCGAACCGTCTCTGGCGTCGACGGCGCGCCGGGGAGTTCCGGCGGCGTTTTCGTTATCCGGCCGGCAGGGGAGGGATGTTGTATCAGCCGGGGGCTCGTCAGGTCAGCGCTTGGACGATCATCACTGCAGATGGGGGGGGGATACCGGTGCCGCAGAGCGCAGGGACGATTCGATCCCCCGCTACTCCTCGACACCGTCTAAACACGTTCAACCGTCCTTCCGGGAACGGGTGATATCGCCCCGCCACCGGGAACCCTCCAGGAAAGAACCGCAGCGAGGATGGCAGCAGGTGCCCCACGTACCGGCCAGGGAACGGCATATCAGATACCGTTCAGTTCCGGGGGCGGAAACGGTCTCTCCATCCCCGCGCCGGCACCCTGGAGTATTCACTCTCTCGCGAGAGACGGTGCCCGGGGACCTACCTGCTCGGATCCGTATTCGCGCTCCGGCGGACGATTCAGGGGGTGGTCATCATCGGGATCGTCCTGTTCCGATGAGCGAGCAGCGCCAACCGGGTTCCCTGATTGATCTCCCCCTCCCGCGTATCACGGGTTTTTTTATGCCGGTGATACGCCCTGGCGGGCGCTCAGTGCCCGTCTCGACATCTGCCCGGGCGTCAGGATTCAGCCGTATCGGGCCCGGGAGGCTTCGAGGCACGAAATAGCCAGTTCTGGTAGACGATAGGGGTGATCACCGTCGTGACAAGGCTCATCATGATGACCGCGATGAAGATGTCCTGACCGATCACCCCGGCGTTCAGGCCGATCAGCGCAACGATCATCGCCACCTCCCCGCGGGGCGCCATCCCGAACCCTATCACGGCCGAGTTGTGCCAGCTGAAACCGAAAAGACGGGCGGGAAGCCCGCAACCGATCAACTTCGTCAGCATCGCGACGATGGAGACGATGAGGACGAGCACGGCGACGGACGCCGTGAGCTCGTGGAGATCGACGATCACCCCGAGCGAGACGAAGAAGATGGCGCCGAAGATTACCTGAAGATACTCCGCGCCTTCGCGGGGGTCCTTGCTGTGGCAGAGCGACACATCGCGGCAGGAGACGCCGGCAATGAAGGCTCCCACGATGGCCGAGAGCCCGATAAGCTCGGCCAGCAGCGAGTACAGGAATGCGATCGCGAGCGCGCTGATGAAGACGAACTCGGGGTACTGCTGCGCGACCGACCGGCTATCGAGCCAGGCGAGCAGGGGCGCGATCATCTTCACCCCGACCATGAGGCCGAGGCCGATGAAGAGGACCGCCGAGACCAGGCTCGTGCCGAGGTCGGAGATCGAGACGGCCCCCTTGATGGTGTCGGTCGTCACCCCGAGGACGAGGAGCGCGAGGACGTCATCGATGACTGCAGCGCCGACGATCGCCTTCGCTGCAGGTGTGTCGAGCCGGCCGAGCTCCCTGAGCACGTTCGCCGTGATCGCGATGCTCGTGGCGGTCAGGGCCGCTCCCATGAAGAGGGCGGAGGCACCCGAGTACCCCAGGAAGTCCATCGTGAGATAGCCCCCGATCCAGGGCAGTATCACCCCCACGGTCGCGATCCCGAGGTAACGGGGGTCGGTGAGGTCGCTCAGGCAGAACTCGAACCCGATCGTGAAGAGCAGGAATACCGCACCGAGGTGCGCGATGGACGCGACGAAGTCCGTGTAGGTGATCAGCCCGAGAATCGACGGGCCGACCACGATCCCGACCAGGATCTCACCGACCACCGCCGACTGGTTGATCCGGGAGGCCACCAGGTAGCCCGCGAGCGCGACGAAGAGAAGCAGGCTCACCTGGAACTCGATCGAGCTGAGGATCTCGTCAACCATGGCCCGTCCCTCCATGCCCGGCGGTCGACGGCAGGCACGGTTCGCCAGCCGCTGCCGCGCACTCCACCTTCATCAACACTCAAAATTGGCCGCATCGCGATTAATGGGTTTGCCCTTTCTTGATCCACAGACGCCCAGTACCCGCCAGGCCGAACGAGAAGCGCCCGAAGGAAGGATAACGTCTGTCCTGATCAGGTACCACGACTCTCTCCCATGGAAGATGTGAGGCATGAGAACTGTGTAATCGCCTCCCGGCACACCCTCCTGCCTGGACGTCCAGGTTCGCCCGGCGGGACGTACGGCCCGTCGATAAAGAGCCCGCACCTCCCTCTTCGACCCCTTCACCAGTTGTTCGGCGGGGGTACTCGATCCTATCCAGTGCACTGGCCGACAACCGGTTCTGGAACGTGCGGAATGTACCTTCCGACCTGAAGGGGACCTGTCCCTCGCGCCCTATCCCCCTCCTGCTCCGGCGGCTGCCGGGGCACCAGGAGCAAGAGTTTCTTCCCGTCCGAGGAAACAGTCGCCGATCGATCCCATCCTGCAGAGTGTCGAGCCCTGTGAGAAGCCCGTCGCCGGAGAACGAGGGGAGTGTTAACACACCTTATTGGCTCCGGGCCATCATCCCAGGGTCAGGAGATGGGCCGAGGGCCGGCCCGTTGCGTGGGCCCGGGATGGTGCCCTGGTGACATGGGACTGCGACAGGGAAGGCGAGCGGGACAGGGAACGGAAAGCAAGAGGGCGGCGGGTTTTCACCAACCTGAGATCGGCGACCGGATTTTCATCGCACTCCTGGTGCGGTGCTATGAACTCGGAATGCTCTGGTTCCCGATAATCCAGGGTTGCCGGTCATCATGAGGTTCGCCCTGTGGGACAGAACGTCCCGCACAGGGATGTTGGCAGCCTTCCTCCCACCGGCCCGGGCCCACGTTCTCCCCGAACTGATCGTGATAGAGACGGGGCAACCAGGCGGACAGGGGTTCGCCCCTCCTTCGACGCGGCTCCACGTGATCCGGCCACACCTCCGGGAAAATCGCCCCGGATCGCGAACTCGAGGGAGTAACGGGTTCTTGAAACTTCCTGCTCGCGGGACGGGAATGGAAGCACTCCTGCGCACGTAAACAGACGCCGGTCGAAACGCCCGCCAACGAGAGCGTTTCGACGAGAGGGTCGTCGACGAGCGGGGTGCTCGAAGATGGCCGGACATGATCGTCACGATAATCGTCCCTGTCCTGCAGCCAGTGACGGGCCTTCTAGGCCTGCCGATGGAACCCGGGATAACCGATCGCCGCTGCCTGCAACAATCCAGTTACTTTGCCTCTGTTCCTGCTCCATGCAATGACCCCCTACCGACGCATCCTCTCGCTCTTCATGCCACGACGATACGTGCTGGTATTGCAAGCATCCCTCGCGGGGAGGGAGTGCCCTCTGCATCGACAGCAACCCTGCTGGACGGAAAAAGAGGGAGTTTTTCAGCTCCGTTGCGTCAGGATGATCTCGATGCTCGAGACGTTGGTCCGTCCAGCATCGGTCTCGATCTCCTCGGTCGAGGTCCGTATCTCCTTCTTCGTGATATCTTTCAGGAACCGGTTCAGCGCGATCTCGGCCGTGTCGACAGCCCGAGAGATGGCCTTCCCCCGGGCCTTGATCGCGACCTCTTCCGCGCCGTTCGAGAACTGGGTCACCACTGCGAGCACGTAGTTCATCACTGGTTTGTTGCCGACGTACACTGTGTTGTCATTGGACAAGGCGTGCTCCCCCGTCTCAGAGGTACTTCTTCTGAACGATGAGCTCGGCGTTCAGGACCGAGGCCCCAGCTGCCCCCCGGATCGTGTTGTGGCCGAGTGCGATAAACCGGAGGCCCGGGCGGATGCGCCCGACCGAGACGGTCATCCCGCGACCCCGCATCCGGTCGAGGCGTGGTTGCGGCCGGTTCGGCTCGTCGAAGACCTGGATCGCGGGATCGGGCTGGGTCGGCAGACCGGCGATCGGGGGTCGCCAGGAGCGGAACGCCTCGCGGACCTCTTCGGGCGAGGCGGGGACGTCGCACCAGATCGCCAGTGTGTGGCCATCGACAACCGGGACGCGGTGGCACGAGGCCGAGACGGAGAAGGGGGCGGGCGTCACCCGAGCCCCGTCGAAGGTGCCCATGATCTTGAGCGTCTCGCTCTCCATCTTCTCCTCCTCGCCGCCGATGAACGGTACCACGTTGTCGTAGATCGCCATCGCGGGAACCCCAGCGAACCCCGCTCCCGAGATCGCCTGCATCGTCGCGACCCTCACGTCCGAGAAGCCGAGGTTCCGGAGTGGTGCCAGGGCCAGCGTGAAGATGATCGTCGAGCAGTTCGGGTTCGTCACGATGAAACCACCGCGCCCGGACTCGCGCTGCCGGTCGATCAGCGCCAGGTGCTCGGGGTTCACCTCGGGTACAATGAGGGGGACGTCCGGTTCCATCCGGTGCGAGGAGGCGTTCGTGCAGACCCCCAGCCCCGCCTGCGCGCAGGAGGTCTCGACATCACCTGCAATCTCGGCCGGAAGGGCAGAGAATACCAGGTCGCAGTCCTCGAGGCTCTCGGTTCTGGTTGCTGAGACGACCAGATCGCCGATGGAATCGGGAAATGGCGCGTCGAGCCGCCAGTCCACAGCTTCGCTGTAGCGCCGCCCCTCGCTCCTGCCCGATGCGGTCAGGGTCGTGAGACGAAACCAGGGGTGATCCGCCAAAAGCTGAACGAACCGCTGCCCGACAGCGCCAGTTGCTCCGAGTACTCCGACGTTGATCATGGTTAATCAGATGATCGCGCGGCACGTATTAAATCGTCTGATTCTCCTGCCGGGATCTCGGGCCTTCCGGGACAGTGTGGGGCCGACCAACGTCATTATTCGGCGTCAATCCTCTGATCCCGATGTGCGATAAAGTCCAGAAAGGCTATTAATGCACGGCAGAAATAATATCGGAAGAAACCGGCCGCTTGGGGCGGAGCGGGTCAGACACGATGAAGATACTGCGCGTTGCGAGCGATCTCTACCCGGCCGTCGTCGGTGGATACGGGATACATGTCCACGAGATGTCCAAGATGCAGGCCGAGAAAGGACACGACGTGACCGTCCTGACTGCGAACCCCGAGGGACGTCCCGAGGAGGAACGGGTGGATGGATATCAGGTGATCCGTTTCAACCACTCGTTCCGGATGGTGGGGAATACGATCAGCCCTACCCTCTTCTTTCGCCTGATGGAGATGCGGAACGATTTCGACGTGATCCACGCCCACTCCCACCTCTTCTTTCCGACGAACGTCTGTGCACTCGTAAAAAAGTACGGCTCGGCCCCCCTCGTGATCACGAACCACGGGATCATGTCGGCCTCTGCCCCCCGCTGGCTCAATGTTGGATACATGAATACCCTCGGGCGCTGGACGCTGAACGCGGCCGACAGGGTGATCTGTTACACGCCGGTGGAGCGGGATCTCCTGGTCTCGGAGTTCGGCGTTCACCCCGGTGGCATCGCCGTCATCCCGAACGGTGTCAACACCGACGTCTTCACACCGGACTGGTCGAGGCGCGATGATGAGCACCGACGGCTCCTCTGGGTGGGCCGGTACGTCCGGGGCAAGGGCATCGAGTACCTGATCCACGCGGCTGCCGGACTGGTGCGTGAATTCCCCGGTCTCATGCTGACGCTCATCGGCGAGGGGGGCGGGGAGGGCGAAATCCGCCGGCTCGTCTCCGAGCTCGACCTTGATGGACACGTCGAGTTCCTGCCGTTTATGTCCTACGCCGCGATGCCGGGCCAGTACCAGCGGGCCGAGATGCTCGTGCTCCCCAGCCTGCACGAGGGCGTCCCCCGGACGATGCTCGAGGCCATGTCCTGCGGTCGTCCGGTCGTGATATCCGAGTTCGACCACCTCCGCTCGATCGTCGACGGGAGCGGCCTGATGTTCCCGAAGGCGGACGTGCCGGCGCTGGCCGATGCGATCCGCCGGCTGCTCTCCGATCCTGATGGGGCCAATTCTCTTGGAAGGGCTGGCCGGGATACGATCATCCGGCAGAACTCCTGGAATAACACCGTTGAATCGACCCTCGACCTCTACGGACAGCTCGTCCCGGCCTGACCGTGCACCTGCGGCAGTCCTGGCCCGATCCGGCGTGGACGGGGGACAGCACGACTCTATGAAACTGCTCGTCTGCGCGTTCGAATACCCTCCTCACGGATCGGGTATCGCCAACGCCGCCCAGAGCGTGGTTGAGGAGCTGCAGAAGCTGGGCGTCGACGTGACGGTCTGTTCCCCGACGGGTCCGGACATCGTGATCGGGAACCCGCGCCTGATCCGCGATCTCCCCCTTGTCGGCCTGCTCCAGTACTGGGGGGGCGTCGAGCGTATCGACGGTACGGACGCGTACGACGCTGTCTGGTGCCACAACCCCCTGTTTCCTCTCGGTTCTCCGTTACCCCGGACAATAGGGACGATCCACTCGACCTACCGCGACAAGCTCGCCAGCGGCATGGCGCCGAATCTCTACTACCGGCTTGCCGCCGCCATAGAACGCCGCTCTCTCCTCCGGACAGCAAGACGGGGCCGGCTCACCACGGCGTCCCAGAACGTGCTCGACGACCTGACGTCGATAGGGATCGACCCCGGGACGGTCGCGCTCATTCCGAACGGGGTGGATACCGGGAGGTTCGCACCGGGTGGCGACCGGGATGCGCTACGCCGGGAGTTCGGCATCCCCGACGACGAGATCGTCCTCCTCTCGCTCGGCCGGCTCTCCGAGGCAAAACGACCGGAGCGGCTCGTCGAGGTCTTCGCCGGGGTCGCCGGCAGGGTCCCCCGGAGCACGCTCGTGATCGCGGGCACCGGCGAGAGATTGGGAGAGACCCGCTCGCGTGCCGTGTCGCTCGGGGTCGCCGACCGGGTCAGGTTTCTCGGGCGGGTCAGCGCAGAACAGGTCCCCCGCCTCTACAGGCTCGCGGACTGTTACGTGATGGCGAGCCGGAGCGAGGGGAGTCCGCTCTCCCTCCTCGAGGCGCTCTCGTCCGGGCTTCCCGCAGTCGTCTCCGACATTTCCCCGCTCAGGTTTGTCGGGGATTCGGGATGCGGTCTCGTCGTGGACTTCGATGACCCCGAACGGGCCGCGGACCGGATTTCCGCGTACCTGTCGGGGGACCTGAGGGTCGCCGGCGAACTCGCCAGGGCGTACGTGGAAGGGCGACTCGACTGGGCGGTGATCTCCCGGCGATACCTGGACCTGTTCGAACAGGTCGCGGAGGAACGATGAGGGTCGCACTCCTGACCCACAATGTCGACGGGGGCCTTGTGCATTACCTGTCCCAGCTTGCCAACGCACTCGCGTCACGGGTCGAACTGGTCGTGATCGCGCCGGAGGGGCTCGACCCATCGGGGTTTCCGTTCGGACCCGGCGTCCGCATCCGTCGCCTGCCGGTGGGTAACGTCGTTCGGACCTTCGCCGTCAACACCCTCCTCTTCTGGCGGCCGTTCGCCTTCATCGCAGCGGTGCAGTCCGAGCGGCCGGATATTCTCCATTTCAACGGTGCATCTCTCTGGTACGCACTGCTGCTCCCGCTCCTCTCCCGCCGGTTCCCGGTCGTCGTGACCATCCACGATGTGAGCCCGCATACAGGCTCGCGCGCGTGGGACCAGGAACTGGCGCGGAGGCTCTTCCTCAGGTACGCCGATGCTGCGTTCGTCCACGGCGAATGGGCGCGGCGGCAGCTCGACGCTCCCATCCCCGTCTACCCGATACCGCACGGCGACTACTCGTTCTTCACGGAAAGCGCCGTCGAGAGTCGGGGCGCGGCCGAGGACACGGTCCTCTTCTTCGGCCGGATCGAGGAGTACAAGGGCCTGCAGTACCTGCTCGAAGCGATGCCGCTGGTCTGGGACGTCCTGCCCGGCACCCGTCTCGTCATCGCGGGGAGCGGGGACCTCGCCCCGTACCGGGATCAGCTGGGCGACGGGCGGATCGAGGTGCAGAACCGGTTCATCGATGATAAGGAGGTGCCGGACTTCTTCGCTCGTGCGCGGCTCGTGGTGTTGCCGTACGTGGAGGGGACCCAAACGGGGATTATCCCGATCGCCTATGCGTTCCGCCTGCCGGTCGTGGTCACCGACGTGGGGTCGATCCCTGAAGTCGTCGAAGAGGGTCGAACAGGCCATATCGTGCCTCCCCGGGACCCTCGTGCCCTCGCGGACGCAATATTGAAATTGCTACAGAATGAACCATTAAGGGCCAGCATGGGAACGGCCGCGCACGAAAAGATGACCCGGGAGCTCTCCTGGGGACCGATCTCGGAGAGAGCGGTCGCCGTGTACCGCGAGGTTCTGGAGCACGCCCGATGAGGGTTCGAAACCCGCTCCAGCTCAATGACTGGGGCATCGTCTCGTTTATCGGGGTGGTGCTCGGGATCCAGCTCCTGCTCTGGCTCACCCTCGTTCTCGAGGAGAATGGAGCCGGCATCCCCCTACTTCGGCAGATCGTCGGGTTCGTCTATCTGACCTGGATTCCTGGCGTTATCCTGCTCCGGATACTACGTGTCCACCGACTGGGAGTGATCGAGACCCTGCTCATCTCGATCGGGCTTTCGCTCGTGATCGTGATGTTCATCGGGTTCGGCATGAACACGATCTACCCGATGCTCGAACTCCTCAGGCCGATATCCGAGGGGCCGCTTCTGATCACGCTCACGGTCTATGTCTTCGCCGGTTCCGTCATCGCGTTCATCGTGGATCGTGATTTCAACCAGCCCGAGTACATCGACGTCGGGGAGACCTTCGGATGGCAGGTCATCGCCTTCGCGCTCCTCCCCTTTCTCGCGATCTTCGGGACGTGGCTCGTCAACAACTACCGTATTAATTCCCTCCTCCTCATCCTCCTCGCGATAATCGCGATCGTCCCTGCCCTCGTCGCATTCAGGCGAATCGTGCCGGAGCGCCACTACCCGTTCGTGATCTGGACGGTTGCGCTCGCGCTCCTCTTCCATACGTCGCTGATCTCGAACCACATCTGGGGCTGGGACATCAACCAGGAATTTTACATCGCGAACCTCGTGATCCAGAACGGTGCATGGGACTTCTCGATCTACTCGAACATCAACGCGATGCTCTCGATCGTGATGCTCGCGCCCGTATACTCCCTTCTCTGCAGCATCGACCTGGTCTGGGTCTTCAAGATCGTGTATCCGCTCATCTTCTCGCTCGCGGCACCGGGCGTCTACATGATCGCGCGGCGCCAGTCATACGACCGGATCGCGTTCTTCAGCAGCTTTCTCTTCATCACGTTCTTCGTCTTTTACCAGGAGATGCTCCAGGTCGCCCGACAGGAGATCGCCGAGTTCTTCCTGATCATGATCGCTCTCCTGATCATCAACAAGGATCTCGACAAGATCAAAAAATACATCATATTGATCATGTTCTCGTTCTCGCTCGCGGTCTCCCACTACGGGCTGTCGTACGTCTTCATGGTCTCGCTGGTCCTCGCCTGGATGATCCTGATCGTGTCCGAGGTCGGGACGCTCAACCGTCTCCGGAGCCGCCTCTCTCCGCTCTTCGAATGGGCTAAGCGCGGTTACGGTTCGAGCTTCACCCCCCGCCACGCCGGCGAGCGGGCGATCACGCTCGACTTCGTGCTCCTCTTCTTCATCTTCGCGCTCAGCTGGTACATGTTCATCTCGTCGGCGTCCACCCTGAACTCGATCACCGGGCTCGCCCTCCAGTTCTCGGACAGCCTTGTCGACGGGTTCCTCAACCCCGAAACATCGCAGGGGCTCGCGATCATCGTCACAAGAGCGGTCACACCGCTCCACCAGATAGGGAAATACATCCAGCTCGTCGTGCAGTTCTTCATCTTTTTCGGGATCCTATCGCTCCTGTTCAAGCCCCAGAAGATGGATCTCGGCGGCGAGTACTTCGCGATCGACCGCGAGTACTTCGCCCTCTCCCTCGTCAACTTCGCGATTGCGGCTGCAGGCGTGATCCTGCCCTTCTTCGCGAGTGCGCTGAACACGACCCGCCTCTACCAGATCACCCTAATCTTCCTCGCCCCGTTCTTCGTTATCGGTGTGATGGAGGCGTTCGGGTTCCTGAGCCGCGCGCTTCGCCAGACGTCTCTCGACTTCTCGCGAGAGACGGCTTCACGCACGATAGCGGCGTTTCTCTGCATTTTCGTCCTCTTCAACACGGGTTTCATCTACTCGGCCCTGGGAGACGAGGCCACCTCGATCGCGCTCGACGACCGCATCGATTACCCGCGTTTCAACACACGGGAGATCGCGGGTGCCGAGTGGCTCCACGCGGTCGGAAACCGCACAATCAACTCCGACTCGCCGCGTGCGGTCGTGCTCGAGGGTTTTGTCGGCCGGATGGCCCGGAAGATCCCGACCGATCCGGCCCTGATCCGGAAGAATTCATACGTCTTTCTGGGAACGTACAACGTTCTGACAGAGAAGCTCTCGCTCATGCAGGTGAACGAGGCGAACCGCGTCAACGTCTACGCCGACATCGGGGCGTTCACGGTGCGCCGCGGCGTCATCTACGACAACGGCGGGGCGCGGGTATTCGAGTGAACGGGGGCAATCAACCGCTTCCTTCCACCGAGCGGGCCGAGGGCATTGGATCCCCGGTCCCCGTGAACGGTCCTCGCCGACCTCGCGGCATCGGGTTCTTCGTAATAGTCGCCCGCTCCGGTCCTGACGACGAGGGCTCGCGAGCCCACACGTGGGGGCAGATCAAAGTGGGACGGACGGGTCGAGCTGGGCTTCGATCGAGGAGCCTGATGCCCCGACAGCCGCCAGCGCCCCGACCGTACCGCGACCTCCGTACAGGGAGATACCGGATGCCGAAGCGCTGTCAAGGGCGTCTCCGCGCGTGACGGGCCCCGTGCGTGCTCGCCCGGCGAAAGCGCGGAGGGCGTCCGGGACCCGGAAACCGCGCTTGATCGCAACGCCCCACTCGCCTGAGAACGCCTCGTCCGAGACGAACCTCACGGCATGCCGCTCGACCATCGCAAGATCGGCGGGATCGACAGCGAGCTCGAGATAGCTCGAAAAGTTCCCGGCAGTCCGCCCCTCGATCGTCGGTTCGAGCATCACAACCCGGTGGCCGATTGGGGTGACCCCCTCGAGCCGGGCGAGGTGCTGCAGCAGGGCCAGCGCGAGGGCGAAGGTCGCCCCGCCCCGCTCGTCATCGGTGTCATCGATACCGATCACGAGGTGGTCCAGCGCCCGCGTGACCACCTCTGCGCAGACCAGCGCGCCGCGCCGCTCGAGACGGACCTCGAGCACTCCGTCGGCGTGGGCGATCATCTCCGAGAGCGAGTAGGCCGGCCCGCCGATCGAACGGAGCACCTGGATCACCCGATCCCCCTCGAGTTTGAGCTCTTCGACCCCGACGGCTGCCAGCGGGGAGAGGCCGACCTGGACCGGCCGGCGGCCGAGATGTCCGGTCTCCCGGAGCAGGTCCCCTTCCCTCTCCAGTGATTCGATCACACCGCCGGCCGCCCGGTGGTGCAGGGCGCAGAAACCAGCGGTCGCTGGGGAGAGGCACTTGTGGAAGATCGTGACACTGTCACCATCGATCGTCGTGAATACCCGGCGGCAGGTCGAGCGTGGCATCGCGCTGATCGCGACGAACCGGGCACCGTGACGCCCGTGGCTCCCTCTCTGGCCTGCGACGCATCCTTCGGCCACCAGCCGCTTCACCCAGTCCTGAACGGTCGAGCGGGGAAGACCGAGACGCCCGGCGATATCGGCGATCGTGAAGGAACCGTCTTCAAGCGTCACCTGCCGCATGAGGGTCAGGAGGAGGCGGCGACGCTCGAGGACGCGGGACATGGCCTCATCCGCCGGAGGACCCGCGTTCTCTGATCGCGATCAGGTCCCCGATCACCGCCGATGCCGTCTCGACCGAGCCGGCCCCCTTTCCCATCAGGGTGATCTCTCCGGCCATATCAGCCGAGAGCATCACCGCGTTGAGCGTCCCCTCGATCACGAGCGGATGGGACCGCGGGATGACGCGGGGTGCCACCTTCAGGCCACGCGTGGGAGAGGCCTCTCCGATCAGCCGGATCGTGCAGTCCTGGCTGGCGGCAAGGCGGAGCGCGTCCGCCGTGAGCCCGTCGATACCGGTGATCGCGACGTCGTCAAGGGTGGTTGAGAGGCCCCAGCAGGTGTTCGCCAGGATCACGAGCTTGATCGCCGCGTCGATCCCGAGGACGTCGTAGGACGGGTCGGCCTCGGCGTATCCCAGCTCGCGGGCTTCGGCAAGCGCCTGTTCGTAGGTGAGCCCCTCATCATCCATCCGGGTCAGGATGTAGTTGCAGGTCCCGTTCAGAACCCCGGTTATCTCGCCCAGGCGGTTCCCGGCCAGGCCATCGCGAATCGCGTGGATGACAGGGATTGCCCCGCCGACCGTTGCCTCGTACCGGATGGCGACCCCCCGCTCTGCCGCGAGGGCCTCGAGACCCGCCAGGTCGGCCGCGATTGGTCCCTTGTTCGAGGTGACCACGTGGTGCCCGCGCGCGAGGGCGGTCCGGAGATGGGTGAGCGCCGGTTCTCCGGTCCTTGCGTCGGTCGGGGTCAGCTCGACCAGGACGTCGTAGACGTCGGAGGCCAGGACGTCGCCAGCGCCGAGACCCGGTTCCCCGCATCGACCGGTCAGGTTCTTTCGATCAAGGACGTCACGGGGGTCGAGGCCTGAGGGATCGATGGAGGCCGACGAGGAGTCCGAGACCGCTGTCAGCACGAGACCAAGCTCCGGCTTCTCAGCAAGCATCCGGAGGACACCCCTGCCGACGGAACCGATTCCGAGCACCGCGACCCTCATCGGTCCATCTCCCCGACCGGCTCGACTATCAGCAGGTCCTTCTCGGCCGCCACCTCCCGGAGGAGGGCGAGCGCCCGCTCCATCTCGGGCCGCGTCGTCGCCTTGATGGTGATCAGCGCGGTCGAGGGCTCGATGATCGAGGGCATGTGGACGTTCAGCTCCGCGACCTCGGCGGAGCCGGTGGCGTCGATCCGTGAGATCGTGTCGCCGATGTCGGTTCTGATCAGGTGACCGATCATGATCACGGACTGCCTGTGCAGGAGCCGCTCCTCGCCGAGTCGAAGTATGCCGACACCCTGCCGCCGGATCGCGTCGACGAGGGGGTCGAGCCGTTCCTGGGCGATCTCGAGCACGATCTGGACGCCGAGGGTGTCGGAAGACGACTCGGGTTCCCGCTGGTGAATCACGGCGATGATGTTGCCGCCGAACTCGGATATTGGTGTCAGCGCGGCGACGAGCTGTCCCGGGCTATCCTTTATTTCCAGTTTCATCGAGACCTGCAGACGGACCACCTCCCCTTCGTTACGTACCTTGCACGAGGCGGTGCATAAGTCTTGTTTTCCTTCATCGGGTTACCAGTCCATGTCTACCGCTTCCTCCATCTCAGGTGTTCGAGATCGCTCGGGGACCCGGGACGATCCGTGGCTTCCTATCGCCGTGCCGGAGCACCGGCTCCCTGCTGCATATCACGCGATGGCCTGACTCCGGGACGGTATGAAAAAAACGGTTCCCGCTCGCCCTGCTCGGTTAAACGAATAGCGAGGACTGGGGAAGGTCGCCGTCCCTGGTGATCGACGACCCCTGGTATACCGGCGTACTCTATTCTCCCGGTAACCCCGGGTCCAACAATCGAGTCACAGACGGAATCCCTGGATCGCGGCGCACCGGCGGCAGGCCGGATCCACCTCCCCTGGAGGATCTTCTCGGAGACCGCGACATGCCCGTCAGACAGGCTCTATCTCGACGTTCACTCGATCGAAGATGCCGACGACCCTGATGTGATAATACCCACCGAAGGGAGCCTCGATGAGTTCTGTCCCGTGCTTCGCCGACCGGGTGTTGAAATTATCGACCACGTTGAAGCAGAGTGAATCGGTCCCTTCGTATCGGCAAAGATAGATCACGAATTCGGTTTCCGGCACTCCGCCGGCATCGACCACAGCCCAGTTCACGTAATAATCCCCGCCGGGCAGGAAGAATGGCTCCGATTCGGCGCCACTGGACGCACCCGAGAACCGGAATGAGGAGTCCGGGGTGACCTCGGATGTACCCGGGATCGTGGAACAGCCGGAGACGAGCGCCAGGGTACCGATGAGCGCCAGGGCAGAGATCCGGGCCAGGTACCGCATGCCGGTACTGAGAAGGTGTACGTGCACATAGGTCTTTTGTCAATCCCCGGGAGAGCCCTTCTTCGGGGGCCCTTGGCGGCGCCGTGATCCTGGCAACCCCGTCACGTGGTTGCCACCCCGTGGCTCGGCGCACATCGGGGGGGGGCGGTTCTCTCCCGTTTACGTGCGGTTCCGGCCCGATCCCGGGTTGCACCACCCCGCCGGCCGGACGACCTGACCTTGCCGAACTCCGGGCGACGGGGTCGCCACGGCAGCATCGTCTGACTGCAGCACTGGCTTCAGTTCCGGGATATCCCGGCCGGCGAGTGGAATGCGGACGCGGCTCCGGCCTCCGCGCAGCGCGAGGAGACGCCGGAACCGTTCACGAGGATCCGGTGCACTCGCCCGAGCTCACCGGCAGGGGGAGTGGTCATCCCTGAGATCCGTCCCCGTCGAGCGCGAGAGCCAGGAGCGCGTCGAGGTCGACGCTCTCGCTCACGAGGTGTGCGAGCCTGGCATACGGGTCCTCCTCGTCCCCGATCGGCGAGTACGGTATGCCCCTGCGCTCGCAGAGGAACGAGAGGAGCCCGTCGACCGCCGTCGGGTTCTGAAAGAGGCCGTGCAGGTAGGTGCCGATCACGAGCCCGTCCTCGCTCGCTGCACCGTCCTCGCCGAAGGCCGCGAGTACTCCCTCGTCGCGCCGTGTCTCGCCCATGTGGATCTCGTACCCTGAGACGGTCCCCATCCCGGAGAGGATCGGGTCGACCGGAGCCGCGGCCCGTTCGGAGCGCCGGGTCGTCTTCTCGTACACGGAGAACCGGGTCTCGACCTCGAGAAGCCCGAGCCCGTGGAGTGTTCCGAAGCCCTCCTCGACCCCGCAGTCCTCGACGCTGCGCCCGAGCATCTGGTAGCCGCCGCAGATGCCGATAACGGGGATGCCCGACGCGCGGGCCCGGCGCACCTCGTCGGCACCGCCCGACGCGTGCAGATCCGCGAGGTCCGCCATGGTGTTCTTGGTGCCGGGGAGGATTACACAGTCGTATCCATCGAGCGGGGCGCCGGGTCGGATGTAATCGACCGAGACGCGACGCTCGAGCGCCTCGAAGTCTGTGAAGTTCGAGATACGCGGAAAACGGATGACCGCGATCCTGACCGGGTGATCCCGTCTTCGTTTGTCTTCGATCGAGAGCGAATCCTCGCTCGGGAGCTCGAGCTCCGCGAAGGGAAGGACTCCCAGCACCGGGACTCCGGAAAGGTGTTCCAGGATCGCGACTCCGTCCCGGAAGAGCTCCGGATCTCCGCGGAACTTGTTCACGATCACGCCGCGGACGAGCCTGCGAACATGCACCGGCAGGAGCGCAATCGTCCCGCAGACCTGAGCGAAGACTCCTCCGCGCTCGATGTCCGCGATCAGGACGATCGGGAGCCCGAGCCTCTCGGCCAGGCGGATGTTCGCGATGTCCCGGGAGTACAGGTTCACCTCCGCGGCGCCGCCCGCGCCTTCCACGACGACGCAGTCGTGCTCGGCAGCGAGACGGGCATAGGCCTCGAGCGCCCGGTCGAGGAGCCGATCGGTCTCGAGATAGTAGTCGGCGATCGCGACGTCGCGGTACGGCCGGCCCATCACCACGATCTGGGACGAGCGGTCACCCTTCGGCTTGAGAAGGATCGGGTTCATCTCTGCCCTGGGCTCAACCCGCGCGGCGAAGGCCTGCATTGCCTGGGCGATCCCGATCTCGGCCCCGTCACGAGTCACGTACGAGTTCAGGCTCATGTTCTGGGACTTGAAAGGTGCCACCGAGCACCCACGATCCGATAGAAGCCGGCAGACGGCGGCGACGACCGTGCTCTTGCCCACGTGCGAGGCGGTTCCGAGGATCATGAGCGACACGAGAGAACGCTCCGGCGCGCGGCGGGATCCCTGTGCAGGAACAGCCTCGCCACGTTAAGCCAACAAATATATAAGCAGACCTTGAATTTAGATGTAATGAGTGGAGGGATCTGTCCCACTTGCGGACTGCCGAAGGAGCTGTGTATCTGCGAAGAGGTTGCCAAGGAGCAGCAGAGGATAAACGTCATCGTGAACAGGCGTCGGTACGGAAAGGAGGTCACCGTGATCGAGGGACTCGACCCGGCCGACATCGACCTTCAGGACCTGACCAAGTTCCTCAAGGCCCGTCTCGCCTGCGGCGGCACGGTCAAGGGCAGTTCGATCGAGCTGCAAGGCGAGCACCGGGACAGGGTCAAGGACCTTCTGGCCAAGAAGGGGTACTCCCTCGATAATATCTCCTGATCCTATCTGCAGGTCTTTTTTTCGTGGTATTCTGAGTGTGGAGCAGGCTCTATGTCGAAGAACGATTCCAGGTCCGGGGAGGAGAGGCTCAAGGAGGCGTACGAGGAACTGGGTGCGCTGCAGCGGACCTTCAGGATCCGACAGATTCCCGCGATCATCGTGGTCGAGGGATGGAACGCCTCGGGGATCTCCGATACCATTGCAACCCTCCTCCAGGGACTCGACCCCCGTGGGTTCGACTTCCACGCCCTCGGGCGCCCGGGCGAGGAGGACCGCGCCCACACCTTTTTGCGCCGTTTCTGGGTCAGGACCCCGGCGCACGGACGGATCGCGATCTATGCGCGGTCGTGGTACTCCCGTGCGCTGGCAGAAAAAATCAGGGGGACCGAGTGGGAGAAGCGGCTCGATCGCGCGATAACCTCCATCAAAACTTTTGAAAGGCAGCTGGCGGACGATGGGACCCTGATCCTGAAGTTTTTTCTTCAGATCAGCAGCGAGGAGCAACGTCGGCGCCTCGTCGCGCGCGAGAAAGACCCCCTCACCTCCTGGATGATCACCAGGAACGACTGGGACTTTCACCATCTTTACGACGAGCTGACGCCTGTCATCCGGCATATCAGGGAGGCGACCGAGGAACCGTGGGCCGCCTGGCATATAGTCGACGCCGAGGAGACAGCGGTAGCGAGTGAACGAGTGCTCTCGACCGTGATAGAGCGGTTCCGCGCCCATCTCGATACCGGTGGATCTGCCCCGCTCAGGGCACACGCCCCCCTCCCCCCTCTTCCTTCTAGCGCTTCACCGATCGACACGGTCGACCTGTCGCTCTCGATGTCGCGCCACGACTACGACCGTGTCTCACCCGAATGCCAGGCCCGCCTCCGCGCCTGCCAGTACTCCCTCTACCGCCGGAAGGTCCCGCTGATCATCGTCTACGAGGGGTGGGACGCGGCAGGAAAGGGGGGCTCGATCCAGCGGCTGGTCAGGTCGATGAATCCACGGGGCTACGCGGTGGTACCGGTGGGACCGCCCAGCAGCGAGGAGCTCGCGCACCATTTTCTCTGGCGCTTCTACCTCCGGTTTCCCCCCGCCGGCGACATACGGATATTCGACCGCTCCTGGTACGGTCGCGTGCTCGTGGAGAGGGTGGAAGGGCTCGCGTCCGAGCACCAGTGGCAGAGGGCCTACCGGGAGATCTGTGAGATGGAGCGTGCGTACGTCGAATCCGGCGGCGGCCTGATCAAGTTCTGGCTCGAGATCGACGCCGAGACCCAGCTGAAGAGATTCCGCGAGCGCGAGACCGACCCGTCGAAGCAGTGGAAGATCACGGAGGAGGACTGGCGGAACCGGGAGAAGCGGGAGCAGTACGAGCGGGCCGTGCGCGAGATGATCGCTCGGACGCACACGCCTTCAGCCCCCTGGACGGTGATCGCGTCCAACAGCAAGCATCACGCCCGAATCACCGCTCAGAGGGCCGTGATCGATTACGTCAACGATCTCATCTAGGGGAGGTTCCCGTCGCCCTGGCACTCGCGCTGCCGCACCTCGCTCATCTCTATCAGCAGCTCAAATACCCTCTGTACGGCCGTAGGATCGACACCGCTCTCGACCGCGCATTCGAAGACGTGGTCGAGGACCAGGCGCCGCCGAGCATCGTCGCGGATAGGTACGCCTGCCGAGTGCTTCGCCCGGGCCATGCGGGCAGCGCAGGCCTGGCGCGATGCGATCAGGTCAACGATACCCACGTCGATGTCGTCGATCATCGCCCGGAGTTCCGCCAGTGTTGCCATGTCGGATCACGATGGGCGCAAAGCGAGATAAAAGAGACGGCAGCACAGGCGAGGGGCGTCAGGAGAGCACTCATTGAACCGGCGGCGGCGGTCTCGATGCCGTGGAGGAACGCGCTTCGAACCTGTTGACTGACGGAATGGGTCGGCACGGCTCCTCCTTCCCCGGATCTCCGGGGGGAAGGACCGGCGGGCACTGCCTGCCCCGACACACCCCGTGAAGGAGCCGCTGGGTGGAAACGCGCAGTTCGAACCAGGCATGATCGGGCCGGAGTGTCGAGCCCTGCCGCATCAAGGACCAATAAACCACACGGTGAAAGTAATACCGGTGATCCTCGAATTTTCCGTCTTTACGAAAAACCATATCTGTATCCGGGCTGCACAGACATTCTGGCCCCTCCCCGTCTTTCCGCCTACCTCATCCGCGCCGGTGTCGGGGATCGGGTTCCAGAGCGTGCCAGATGATCTGGCCCGGGGACTCCCATCGGCGTGCCGGCCGTCATCTCCTGGCCAATCGCGGTTCGACTTGGCGAGAGAGGATTCTCTCATCGAGATCGGGTGCCGGGGACGGCTCCGACCACGATCAGGAGTTATCTCCTGCCAATCAAACGGGACTGGCCTGATCTTTTCAACGGGACTTCCCGGGGTGAGGTCACTGCTGGTTTTATATCTTCTCCACTGGAGATCTCCGCACAGAGATAACCAGGGGTTTCAATATGTTCATCCAGCAGTTCTTCATTCCCGGGATCGCCCAGAGCTCGTACCTCCTCGGGGGCGAAAACACGTGCGCCATCGTCGACCCGTCCCGCGACGTGGAACGGTACCTCGACGCCGCCCGTGAACAGAAATTCAAGATCACCCACGTCTTCGAGACCCACCTCCACGCCGACTTCGTCTCCGGGCACATGGAGCTCCGCGATCGCGTTGGCGCCGAGATCGTGGCACCGGCGTCGGGAGACTGCACGTTCGAGCACAGGGCCGTTGGCGACGGGTCTCGTCTCGAGATCGAGGACCTCCGGGTCGAGGTCTTCGATTCTCCGGGTCATACCCCGGACGGCGTTACGTTCGTGGTCACGGACACTTCCCGCAGTGACGAGCCGGTCGCTGCCTTCACGGGTGATGCCCTCTTCGTCGGGGACGTCGGGCGCCCCGATCTCTTCCCGGGCCGGGCGAAGGAACTCGCCGGACACCTCTACGACAGCCTGCACGAGCGGGTGCTCACCCTCCCAGACAGTTGCCTCGTCTTTCCGTCCCACGGCGCCGGCTCGCTCTGCGGACGGGCCATGGGCGCCATGCGATTCTCGACGATCGGGTACGAGCGCCGGAACAACGGCGCCCTCCAGCACGAGAGCCGGGAGGCGTTCATCAGAGACCTGACCGAGAATATGCCCCCGGCGCCCGACCACTTCTCCCGGTGCAGCGAGATCAACCGGCGAGGGCCGGCCCTCGTCCGGACCCTGCCCGAGCTCAGGCCGATGGGCCCTGCCGAGTTCCGCGGGCGGTCATCGGCCCAGGACGCGATCGTGCTATCCATCCGCGACTATGCTGCGTTCGGAGGGGCGCACGTCCCCGGATCCTACCACGTCGACATCGCGATGAACTTCTCGACCTACGCCGGCTGGGTGGTTCCCCCTGAGAAGGAGATCCTGCTCGTGGCAGACTCCCCGGCGCAGGCCCACGAGGCCGTCATGATGCTGCGCCGGGTCGGGCTCGACCGGGTCACCGGGTTCCTGGAAGGGGGGACCCGCGCGTGGTCCGTGGCCGGCTACCCGGTCGATCGCGTGCCCCAGCTCTCCCCCGCAGAGGTCAACGCGAAGCTCGGGGAGGGGGCACTTCTGGTCGATGTCCGGTTCCCCGACGAGTTCGCCGAGGGACACGCCTCGGGCGCTGTCAACATCCCTGCCCTCGAGCTCAGAACCCGGCACGGGGAACTCCCCCGCGACCGGCCTCTCGTGGTGATGTGCAGGACCGGGCAGCGATCGAGCCTCGCCACCAGCATCCTCAAGCGGGCCGGTTTTACCGGCGTGCACAACGCTGCCGGCGGATTCACGGGCTACACGGCTGCCGGGTTCTCCTGAGGGGATCCTGCGGGTCCGGGGTTGACCCCCGGGATTCATGTCATAGCACTTATTTCTCAGGACCGCGATCCTCCCGTATGCCCATCCGGTATAAGGTTATCCTCCTCGTTGCCGTGCTCCTTCTCGCTCCCGCTGGTGGGGCCACTGGCGACACACTCGCGATCTTCCCCCATCCAGCCCTGTTCGGACACAACCTCGGGAAGGAACCGGCCGACGCGGAGGACTACGCCCGCGCGGAGCAGTTCCTCCCGCAGAGGGTCGTCCCGGAGCTCTTCGGGATGTCAGTCGTCCCCCACTGGCTCGGGGACGGTCCCACGTTCTGGTACGAGCGCGCGGGACGAAACGGCACCGTCTGGGTCCTGGTGGATCCCGTGAACGGGACACAGGGTTCCGCGTTCGACCAACCCCGCCTCGCCGCGGCGCTCTCGGACGCGACCGGAGAGTCCGTCAACGCCTCCTGCCTCCCCGTAACGGGAGTCGAACTCGGGGGTGAATGCGGGACCGTATCGTTCTTGGCGTTCGACCGGGCCTGGACCCTCGACGGGGATGGGCTCCGGGACCGTTCGCCGGCCGTCCCTCCGGCAGACAGCGACCTCGTCTCTCCGGACGGCCGTCTCGCCCTCTTCCTCGACGGCGACAACCTCGCACTCCGTGACCTCGGGACGGGTGCGGTGCGGGCCCTGACGCGGGACGGGACGACCGACCGCTTCTACGCGAGGATCGCCGACGTCTCGGGCGAGCCCGTGACGCTTGCGCGAAAGAACGGCACGCCGACACCCTACGCGGCCTGGTCTCCCGACTCGGAGCGTGTTCGCACCTTTCTCGTGGACCAGCGGAACGTGACCCCGCTCTCCCTCCTCCAGAGCTCTCCCGAGAACGGCACCCTCAGGCCGATCGACTATACGTACAGGTACTCGATGCCGGGAGAGAACGTGGCCCAGTACGAACCGGTCGTGATCGACGTCACAACAGGGACCGTCGAGCGGATCGAGTGCGCCCCCTGGCCCCACACCTCGATGATGGACGGGGGTGCGTTCGTGCTCGCCTGGTGGAGCGACGACGGATCGAAGATCCATTCCCTGCACGTCGGGCGGGGCGAACAGACCCTCCGCCTCCTCGAGGAAGACCCCGTGTCGGGGACGGTACGCGAGGTGCTCAACGAGACGGGACCGACGTACCTCGAGGCCAACCTGGACTACGGCGGGCAACCGAACGTCCGGGTGAACGAGACGAGCAGTGAGTTTCTCTGGTTCTCGGAGCGAAGCGGGTGGGCACACCTGTACCGGTACAGCGCGGACGGGACGCTGGTGAACGCCGTCACCTCCGGCGACTGGGTCGTGCGTGAGCTCGTCGCCGCAAAGGGGGATTGGGTCTACTTCACGGCAGGCGGACGCGAGCCCGGACGCGACCCGTATTACCGCCACCTCTACCGGGTCCACACGGACGGCACGGAACTGGCGCTCCTCACCCCCGAGGACGCCGATCACGAGGTCTCGCTCTCGCCCGACGGCAGCGCCTTCGTCGACACCTACTCCCGCGTCGATCTCCCGCCGCGGACGGTCGTCCGTCCGCCGAAGGCACGCTCCTTCTCGACCTCGCCGAAGGCGACATCGAGTACCTGGACGCGCTGGGGTGGAGACCGCCGGAGCGGTTCACGATCAGGGCATCGGACGGGGTGACCGATCTCTTCGGGCTCCTCTTCCTCCCGTCGGACTTCGACCCGCGGAAGAGGTACCCCGTCGTCGACTCGGTCTACCCCGGACCGCAGTCGATCGTCACGACGAAGGCTTTCCCGGGAGACTACGGCTGGAATGCCAAGCTCTTCTGGAAGTGCCAGGCGCTCGCCGAGCTCGGCTTCGCCGTCGTGAACCTCGACGCCCCCGGCACGCCGTACCGCTCGAAGGCCTTCCACGACGCGGCGTACGGCCACATGGGCGACGCGGGCGGGCTCGCCGACCACGTCGCGGGCATCACCGCGCTCGCGCGGAACCGCACGTACCTGGACCTCGAGCGCATCGGGATCTACGGCCACTCCGGCGGCGGATTCATGACGGCGCAGGCCCTGCTCACCTATCCCGGATTCTATTCCGCGGGCGTGGCCTCCGCGGGGAACCAGGACAACCGCCTGTACGGCTCCTACTGGGGCGAGAAGTACGAGGGGATGCCCGACGGCGACAACTACCTCGAGCAGGTGACGGCGCTGAAAGCGGCGAACCTCACGGGCCACCTGATGATCGTGACGGGCGACCTCGACGACAACGTGCACCCGTCCATGAGCCTCCAGCTGGCAGACGCCCTGGTGAAGGCGAACCGGAGCTTCGACATGCTGGTGCTGCCGAACCGGAACCACCACTTCAACTACGACCCCTACTTCATCCGGCGGCAGTTCGACTACTTCGTCCTCCACCTCCAGGGCGGAGTTCCGCCGGACTACGCCTTCGACGTCCCCTGGATCGCCTGAGCGGGCAGCAGCGCAGCCATTTTTTTCGGAAGAATCCCTGCCCCGGCATCCTCCCGCCGGACGTCTACGGCGATGGTTAGCATCGTTTCTTGCGCAGGGGGAGCCGCCCGTCGACCGGCAGACAGGGATGCGGACCCTGGTGCCCGGGTACGTGGTCCACTCCCCCGCTGCTTCGTGTGCCTGGTCCATGATGAGGGGGGTTTCGACGGATCGGGCCCCGCGGTGGTCCCGATCATCGATCCCGCTCTGGTGGCTGCTGGCGGATGAGGTCCTCGCGTTCCTTCCCCGCCCCCGGATACCGGGACACCCGGGCCACCGGCCCCTCGACCGGCGCATGACCGCGTTCACTGTTATCCAGGCCCCCGGGGGAGATACCGATCGGCCTCTGCGACATCTTCCGGTGACGCCGGTCCTCATCTTCGAACCCGGGGATGCCGCAGAAGGGGGCGAGTACCCCCCGCACGGGTTTCGGTGAGGATGCTGCAGCGTTGGATTCTCGCGACACGAGTTCCACCACCCCGACAGGTACCCCGGGCGAGGGGTCCCCTATCGTCGCCCTTATAGTTAGGCATGACCTAACTAAATCGGATCGACACATGAAGGAGAGGGAGAGACACCTGCTCGAGGCGGTGGAGAACCTGCTCAGGATCAGGCACGAGTGCTCCTGCTCCATCATCTCCGAATGCGGGCTCCCGGACATGACAACAAGGCAGGTCTCGTACCTGAGACTGATCGACGAACAGGGCGAGATCTCCTTCAGCAGGCTTGCAGAGGTCACGGGCACCTCGAAGCCCACGGTCACCGAGATGATCAACCGGTGCGCCAGAATGGCGTGCGTCCGCAGGGAGCGCTCGCCCGACGACCGGAGGATCCGGTATATCCGCCTCACGGAGAAAGGCCGGACGATCGCACGGGCCGATCACGACGCCCTCCGAAGGACAATAGAACGAATGATGACCTCGCTCGACGACCAGGAGATGGACCACCTCATCGAACTCCTCGGGAAGGTCAGGTGAGTGTATCTCCCCGCCTTTCGCCAAAAAAAAGTACCGAGACAACCATGCAAGCTCAAACACCGGATAATCCGCAGATAACAATCGTCATACCGCTCTTTGACCTCGTCGTCTACCCCGGGAGCCGCGCTAAATTCCAGGTCGACCGGGTCACGGGCGAGGGCCTGGTCACGGCGATGCAGGACGGAGGAGCACTCCAGGCCGTCGGCCTTGCCGTGAGGAACGGCAAAACACCTGAAGACCTCGATGCCGGCGCGTTGTATTCAACTGGCGTGCTGCTTCGTGTCATCCAGATCCAGCCGTCCGAGGACGGGTACGTGGTTGCGGCGGAGGCCGGACCACGCATGCTCGCCGTCTCTGTCGACGGCGAGGACGGGCGGTTCTCCGCTGCCTGCGTGCCCGTGCCGGACGTCGACGACCTTCCCGCCGACGAGAGGGGCCGGGCCCTCGAGGAGGTCCGGAGCGCTGTCCACCGGGTCAGCGCCCGTTTCAGCGGTGCCGAACAGTTCACCAGGCCGATCGACTCGATGGAGTCGGTCGACCAGATCATGGGTTTCGTGATGCCGTTCATGCCCGTCGAGATCGAGGCGAAGCAGGCGTTCCTGGAGTATACGTCCGTCCGCGAGAGGTACGGGGCCTTCCTCGAGCTGATCGTGAAGATGAACGAGCAGATCGCCCTCCGCATCGAAATGGCTCAGAAGGTCTCGGAGCGCATGGGCAGGATGAACCGCGAAGCCATGCTCCGCGAGCAGCTCAGGGTCATCCTGGAGGAGCTCGGCGAGGGGAGCGGCGACGAGAACGACGACGGCGATTACCGCCAGCGGATCGAGGAGTCGAAGATGCCCGACGAGGTTCGACGGAAGGCGCTGGCCGACCTCAGGAAACTCGAGACGGGCGGCGGCCAGAACCACGAAGCCGGCATACTGCGGAGCTATCTCGATCTCCTGCTGGATCTCCCCTGGGTAACCGAGGAGAGGAAGGAGATCGACATCGCCGGGGCCCGGCGCGTCCTCGAAAGCCACCACAACGGATTGGAGAAGGTCAAGGAGCGGATCGTCCAGCACCTGGCGGTCATGAAGCTGAAGGGCGAGAAGCAGGGCTCCATCCTCCTTTTCTCGGGCCCTCCCGGAACAGGAAAGACGAGCCTCGGAAAGTCCGTCGCCGAGGCCCTCGGTCGCAAGTACGTCCGGATCAGCCTCGGCGGCATCCGCGACGAGGCCGAGATACGCGGGCACCGGCGGACCTACGTCGGGGCGCTTCCCGGCCGGATCGTCCAGGGGATCCGGCGCGCGGGCACCCGGAACCCGGTCTTCGTTCTCGACGAGATCGACAAGCTTGCAGTCGGGTACCAGGGAGACCCGGCGAGCGCGCTCCTCGAGGTCCTCGACCCCGAGCAGAACGCAGCGTTCTCCGACCACTACCTCGAGGTCCCGTTCGACCTCTCGGACGTGCTCTTCATCGCGACGGCCAACTCGCTGCAGTCGATCCCGGCACCGCTCCTGGACCGGATGGAGCTGATCGAGATCTCTGGCTACACCGGGAAAGAAAAGTTCGCGATAGCCCGGGACCACCTCGTGCCCGAGGTGCTGCGGGAGCACGGGCTGGACGCGGAGCGGCTCCGGTTCGACGACGATGCGCTCCGGGCGATCGTCGACCGGTACACCCGCGAGGCGGGGGTCCGGCAGCTCAAGCAGCAGCTCGCGAAGGCAGCGCGCCACGTCTCGGAGAGGGTGGTCTCCGGCGCGGTCGAGCTGCCGTTCGTGGTCACGGTCGGGAAGCTCCCCGAGGTCCTGGGAAAGGAGCCGGTGCGGGTCGAGGTCGCGAGGAAGGATCCGGTGCCCGGGGTCGCGACGGGCCTGGCCTGGACCCCGGTCGGCGGGGAGATACTCTTCATCGAGGTCTCGATCATGCCCGGGACAGGCAAGCTGACGCTCACGGGACAGCTCGGCGACGTCATGAAGGAGTCGGCGACGATCTCGCTCTCATTGATCCGCTCACGGCTCGCGGACCCCCGGAGCGGGTTCGACTTCACGAAGTGCGACACGCACATCCACGTCCCCTCGGGCGCGACGCCCAAGGACGGGCCCTCGGCGGGCGTGACCCTGTTCACGGCCCTCGCGTCCCTCGTCACGGGGCGGACCGTCGACTCCGGGCTCGCGATGACCGGCGAGGTCACGCTCTCGGGAGCGGTCATGCCCGTGGGCGGGATCAGGGAGAAGGTTCTCGCGGCCCACCGTGCCGGATGCACGCGCGTGATCCTTCCGAAGGAGAACGAGCGGGACCTGCTGGACGTCCCCGAGGAAGTCCGGGCAGAACTCCGGTTCGTCACGGTCGAGACCGTCGAGGAGGTCCTCCGCGAGGCGCTGGGGATCGACCTGCCCCGGTCGGTCGTTCTCCACGCGGGCGGGGCGGTTCATCTCCTCCCGGCACCCCCGGGGATCCCCCAGCAGGCGTGACGCCGGAGCGCTGCGTTTGGACCGACGGAGACACCTCCATCCCGTCGTGGGCGGCGACGGATTCCGAGACGCTCCGCGCCGGTCCTGATGCCGAACCGAACCAACCCCTGCTGCCGGTCTGATTCTGAAGCACACTGGACCGCTCGAGCCGTCCGGGGCGAGGGAGAGCCCCGAGTTTCTCCCCGCCCGGAGGACGTGGATCTCGGTCAACCGGCCGTTTGAGTCGTTCAGTTGCTACGGGAACGCGGATCTGCTTCGATGACCTCCCCCGACCCTGCAACCATCTCCGATCGGCAGGGTTCCCATTTTTTTCGTCGGGCCGGGAAGCCCTGTAGCCTCCCGAGCAAGAAGCGATGCACGGGACGCTTTACCGGTTCCGGCAGGACGAAGAAACCGATGGTGCCGGAGCATGTGCATCACCGGAAGCGCGGCAGAGTGTCATGCGCATGCCCGCAGACTCGGGCGACATGCGGGCCCATCGGCGTGCAGGTTCCGGGCACCCGAAAATTCGGCGTCATCCGCCGGTGCCCGACGGTATCGTCAGGGTGGCGAGGATCTCCGCGAGACGGTCGATCTGTCCGTGGTAGAGAGGGGCCCCGATGACCGAGACCTCCTTCTCCCTGCCCGGGGTCCGGTACCGCACCAGGACGGCCCTGTTGGCGAGGAAATCCACCGGTTCGACCGAGACGATCTCGCTGACGGGGATATCGAAGGCGATCTTCTCACCCCTTCCGAAGAGGCTCGTGAACGAGGGGAGACGTCTTTGCCCGTGCAGGCGCCGGTTCGTCAGGATGACCTCCGTGTTGTTCTGCTGCGTCACGACAAAGAGGCCGGGCCGGGCATTCGCTATCGAGATCCCCATCGGGCCGAACCGGTACAGCTCCTCCTCCCCACCCGAGTTCATCGCTGTCACCCTAACTCCACCCGTTACTTAAACGTTCTCATGGCACCCGGTATCGCGACACGCCGACCGGTCCACGGGGTTCTTCGGCCGAAACAATACGAGTATATACCCGACCGACAAGAGGATGATCTGCTGAGGGGGTGCGGGATATCGTAAAAGAACCTTCCGAGTGGGTCACGAAGAACCGGTTCGATCCGATGTACCTCTCCGTCATGGTGGAGAAGCTCTTCTTCGAGGGAGAGAACCGCATCCGTGAGATCACGAACTACGTTGCTCTCCTCACGCTCGCGACCATCATCGCCACCTACGGGGTGATCTCCGGCTCTGCGGCGACCGTGATCGGGGCCATGATCGTCGCCCCACTGATGACCCCGATCATGGCCACGACCCTCGCCATCGTCCTCGGGAACGGACGCCGCATGGTCCGCTCGATCCTTATTGTCGTCCTGAGCGTCGCGTACGTTATCGGGCTCTCGGCCCTGTTGTCGTTATTCATCTCCGAACTCGTCATCGACTTCGGCTCGAACACGGAGATCCTTGGCAGGGTCTCGCCGAATATCATCGCACTCTATGCCGCGCTGGCTTCCGGTGCCGCTGGGGCCTTCGCAGTCAGCCGGGAGGAGATCGCCGAAGCACTTCCCGGAGTGGCCATCGCCGTCTCGCTCGCCCCTCCGCTCTGCGTGGTCGGGATCTGCCTGGCGCACTCCCGGTGGCTCGACGGGTTCGGAGCCCTGATCCTCTTCCTGACAAATTTTTTCGCCATCGTGCTCGCAGGTGGCGGCGTCTTCTTGCTCTCCGGCATCCACAGCCGGCTCAAGGGCTCGGAGGAGGTCCATCTCCGCCGCCAGGCCATCGCAATCACCGTTGTCGGGACGCTCGTCGTCACCGCGATTCTCGGGGTCAACGGTTACCGCACGCTCGAGATCGACCGCGGTTCCACCACCGCACTGGAGACTGCGGCAGACTGGCTATCGGAGACGGAGTACACGGTGGAAGGGGTCGTGCTGACCTACAGTCCCGGCGACCTGCTCGTGAGGGGGCCGGTTCGCGTCAGGCTTCGGATCTCGGGGAAAGGGACCATCCCGCCACTCGAGGAACTTGTCGAAGACCTCGAGGCACGCCTGGGGTACCGCGTCCTCCTCGAGGTGCGAGCGATACCCGAGGAGATACAGTATTACCCGGCGTCCATCGTGCGTCCGCTCCTGGGAAACGAGACGGACCCGTTTGACAACATATTGGGCGGATTTCTCAACGTACCGGGAGATTTCTCGCAGGGTGTGAAAAGCGAAGCCACGAGTGTGGCGTACAGGAGGGTGGCGATCCACTAGAGCATCGAGTCCCGAATCATTGCGAACCGGCAGCTCGGGCTCCCCGCCGTCCCCTCTATCAGCCCCGGTTGACCCCCTACAGATCGGGGTCGGACGGGACCGGAGGCAGCCTGATACGACGGTCGTCCAGGTGTCGGGGGAGATCGACCGGTCGATCCTGAACGGCCTGACAGAGGACTCTGTCGCAAACGTGAAGAACGGGACGGCACCCCGCGCCGTTCCAGACGATACACAGGCCGTAACTGCCCTGATCGAACGATGACCCGGAGCCCGGATCAGGAGGGGAGCGGGGAGGTGATCGTTTCGTCGAAACGGATCGAATAGCGATCCCAGGGGATTGGGGTACTGAAAGGATGATAAACAATATGCATCCAGAGCTACCAACGTGGAATGAGATGAATACACCTGGACCGGGCGCCGAGATTGGGCAGGGGCCCAACGGCAACCCCTGGGGCGAAGAACCAGGTTTCCGGCCGGGTGACGCAGGAGACAACGGATGCGTTCAATGAAGAGGATAGGGAGACTCTTGCCGCTGTTTCTTGTCGTCGTTGCCTCTGTAGGCGCGACTGCAGGGGCGGACCCCGGATCGGATCTGCAGTCTGAAGGGACGTATGCCGAGGCCCTCGTCCACTACAGTGTCGGCGGTCAGGCCTGGAGCCTGGCCTGGGGCGAGACCAGGGTCTCTTCGATCAGGCACTACCTGGTCCAATCGAAAGCAGCGTATACCGCCTGTCTGAACACAGCAGGTTCGGTCGACGACCCAACGAACGCGGCGAACCTCGCGCTTCTCAGGTCTATCTCGAACGCGTACATCAACCTGGCCGACGCTGCGTTCGGGATGTACGATGGGGCGGACATCTACGCCAGCGGTCGGATGCAGATGGCCGCCGGAGATTTCACCTCTGCCGCTTCCTCGTTCCAGACCGCCGCCGCGTCGTTCGCTGACTCGCAGACACTGTTCGACCAGGCGGTGGCACACCTCGTGAACACGGTCTACGAGGGCACCGATTTCGGTGACGGCGCGGCATACACGGGAACGATCATCCCTGTCCTGGGTGCCAGGGCCTCCTACATGAACGAGTTCGCCACGTATGCATTGGGATGGCAGCAGACGGCGCTCGCATACCAGGCACACAGCACCGGTCGCAGGGACGCGTTCTCGGATGCGACCCGCCAGGCGATGGACTACTTCGCCTCCCTGCGTCAATCCACGAGTTTCGGTGCTGATGCGACGAGCAATTACAAAGTCCTCGCAACGCTGATGGAGAGCGCATTCCCGACAGCCACCCCCACGGAAACGGTGACGATGACCCCGACGAAGACCCCGACGTCGGCACCAGGTTCACGGATCGTCCCGGTGTTCGGAAGCGACAGGGTCCCGATCGACCCCGACGGCGACGGCCTGTACCAGGATGTCAACGGTAACGGCCGGACCGACTTCGCGGACGCGGTGCTATTCTTCAACCAGATGGCCTGGATCGAGGAGCACGAACCCCTGTCCGCTTTCGACTTCAACCGCAACGGGAGGATCGATTTTGCCGATGTCACACGGCTCTTCAACCAGATCTGACCACTTTATCCACCGGGAGGATCTACAGGATGATCCCCTGGCACTCCCCATAGGTGGATCCCGTGCCGACACGCTGCCTCGCACCGTGAGAAGGAACGCTGTCTCGCCGGGGACGCCGGCACAGGACGGGGAGCGTCAGACGCCATCCATTGATGAAACCCGTCCCCAAATAGCCCTTTACCCGGGAATCGACCAACAGGCGCATCGCCTCCTGCTGTCTATCGTGACCACTATTCCGTCGAGGATGTCCCGCGGGGTTCGATCGAGGGCCGGGACATGATATCCGGCCCGCACGGATCGGTTCGGATACGCGGAATGCGATCCTCGACATGCTCTGTGATCGTCACTGGAACCATCAACGGGGGGCGTTCTGATCTCGTTGTTGACCGTCTCGCTGCGAATTTTTTTTCACTGCGCTCCCCGTCCCCATGAGGGACGATCGGGAACTGATAGACCGAAATGCTTCCTTCGGGGCAGCGATTGATGGCAATGTCTCCGTCGAAGGGAACCGGTCATCAGCCGTCCTGCTGGCGTGCCATCGCTCTCTTTGTCTCGGAACGGACAGGGGGCGGTCGAGACGTTCGGCCTTTTCTGGCAGGATCGAGTCCCCGCTCGTGCGAGGGCGATCCACCGTGGTCTTTGAGACGACACTCCCGTTCCTCTCGACGATGCGTGAGAAGGCACCGGGGGAGGGAGCGCGGAAAGACCCAGTCAGACGGCCCCGATCGGAAACTGTACGTCTCATGGCGGTTCGCGCGGGAAGCGGCGGCAGGTTACCCCAACGCGAGCGCCTGCATCCGCCCGGCGAATCCGGGTATCAGGGAACAAGGAATCCGTCCCTATCCTCCCTCGGGTCAGTTCGGAACACGCGCCATCGGGGCCGTGCGTTGAATATGAGAGTATACTTCAGGCCAGGAGAACCGCCGGTTCCAGGGCACACACCTCACCTCGTGCCCGGTTATTCGGCATTCCGGCTGTCCGGCACGAAGGAGGCAGGCGTTCCGGCATCCCGTTTTCCCGTCCCAACGGGAGTAGGGCAGCGGTCGTTCGAGCGGGTTCATTCACGGGCCGGGAGCGGAAAAGCGGTTCGCCGCTCGTCCGGGGCACGATCGCCAGTCTCGCCTCCTGACACATCATTATCACGGGCGGCACCAAACCAGAGACCGCATGCTTCAGGTCATGGATATCGAGACGTGGGTGACCGGAAGGCGGTCGAACCTCGACGAGGCGAAGCGATCCGCGGCCGATATGATCGAACTCGTCCGAAGCGGGGGCGACGGCGCCCTCCTCCGGCTGGCGCAGCGATACGAGCCCGGGTGTGAGTCGGTGCGGATCTCGAGGGAGGAGATCGAGGACGCGTACGCCAAGGTGGACGAGCACCTCGTCGAACACGTCATGGAGGCCGCCAGGCGCATCGCCCGGTTCCACGAACGGCAGAAAGAGCGTGCCCTCTGGCTCGAGGAGTTCGAGCCGGGGATCACCCTCGGCGTCAAGACCACTCCCCTCGATCGCGCCGGCCTCTACGTCCCTGGCCGGCGGGCTGCGTACCCCTCGACCGCGCTCATGAACGCGATCCCCGCCAGGGTGGCCGGCGTGCCGTCGCTCTGCGCCTGCTCCCCCCCGCCGATCCTGCCGCTCACGCTCGTTGCGCTCGACTGCGTGGGCGTCGACGAGATCTACCGTGCCGGTGGAGCGCAGGCCATCGCCGCCATGGCACTCGGGACGGAGACCATCCGTCCGTGCTGGAAGATCGTCGGCCCCGGGAACGCCTACGTGACGGCAGCGAAGATCCTCCTCCGTGACGAGGCGGAGATCGACTTTCCGGCAGGTCCCAGCGAGATCGGGATCATCGCCGACCGATCGGCGAACCCGGCCTTCATCGCGAGCGACATCCTCGCCCAGGCCGAGCACGACCCTGATGCGGCCTGTATCCTGATCACGACCGACACGGCCCTCGCCGAGCGTGTCCGGGGGGAGATCGAACGCCAGCTCGCCAACTCCCCCCGTCGGGAGATCATGGTCCGTGCGCTCTCTCAGTCCGGGTTCATCCCGGTTGCGAACCTCGACGAGGCCATCGAAGCGATGGACAGGGTGGCCCCCGAGCACCTCTCCATCATGGTGGAGGACCCGCTTCCGGTCCTCGGCGCGGTCAAGAACGCGGGCTCGATCTTCGTCGGGTCGTATGCGCCCGTCGCCGCCGGCGACTACGCCTCCGGAACCAACCACGTCCTCCCCACCGCGGGGTATGCCGCGACCTACTCCGGGCTGAACGTGGCCCATTTCACCAAGACGTCGAGCGTGCAGGTCATCTCCCGTGCCGGCCTCGAAGCCATCGGTGATGTCGTGGAGGCCATCGCCGACGCCGAGGGGCTGCACGCCCACGCCGCATCGGTCCGGATTCGACGGGCATGAGGGGGACGGGGCCCATCGCCCGAGGGCCGGAGGCGTCCACGGCGCCGGCGTCGAGAGGCTAGGGGTCGTGGCAGGATGCCGTAGGAGAGGGCGGAACGACACGCGGTCCGCCGTCGTTCGAGGTCGACGCCGAAGTGGTTATGCGATCGCTCCGGTACCGGCAGTTCCGTGGACGTGAACACTTCTGGACGGGGACACCCTCCCAGGGGGCTCGCCCCGATGACCGCGGAAAGACGGGGGACGAGACCGTTTCCGGTTGACGGGTCCGTGCTCTTCTCGAGCGGATCGAGACGCGCCAAGCGGCTCGGACGCTCATGGAGAGAGCACCTCCCGGACGTGCGGTCTCCCGGGAACCCATCCCTGAAAGAACTGGTGTTCAGGAGGGCCCGTGTCTCTTTTCGCAGGTACGACCGCCGGGCGATACCCGCTCTGAACGCCCACTGACACTCCCGTAGAAAGGGCGCGGTTGGCAAGAACCCGGTGACTCGACCGTTCATGCCCTGTGTCGATCCTGCCGGGACCGCTCCTCGAAGAGCGGGGCCCGGGGCGTTCGCGAGCGGGATCCGGGGGACCACGACATCGGCACCCTCGTCGACGTTCGTATCCAGCCGCTCCCGTAAAGACGACCCCCGGAGGTTGGCTCCCGCCCCAGAGAGGGACAGCTTCTGCCCAATCCCCTGTCACGATGGGTGGGGGCGAGGTGGGAGGTCGTCCGGTGAAGAGAGCCGTACCAGGCCTCCAACCATCCCGGTACCCGGGTGTCGTCTCGACAATCGGTCCATGGGCCCATCGATCACCCGTGCGCACGGACGTCCGGGATACCCGGCGGGGTATCACGGCCCTCGATGACCCGGCAGAACGGTGGCCTCTCTGTGCCCGGTTCGGCGACCCGCGTGTAACCGGGGACGTCGCATACCCGCTGCAATCCCGGCCCATCGTGGATCGAACCACGACACTCCTGCTCTCCGATCCATCCCTCTTCACCGATCGCGGTATGGTCACTTTCGCTCCGCGTCACTCCCATGTCATATTCCCGAAGCGTCACTCTCATCTGCCGGCCACCCCTGCCCGGTTCCGGGATCACATCGGTTTTTTCACGAGAACTAGAGACGACCATCGCTTCCCTGCTCGCGACCGCCAACGGCATCGCGGCTGAACCGGGATCCCCACCTTCCGCGAGAGACCACGCGGGTGTTCACCGGGATCTCTGTCCCTTGGCAGGCCTGTGACGAGTTTCCATGCTGAATACCGGGTCGTCCCCGGGCCCCGGTATCGCTTCCGCCATCCTCCGAACCTTGCGGACCTCTCGGCAGCGGACGTGATCAACGCCGCGCTCTGGAAGAAGGGACCGGCGGACCCCGCCTGTTTCGACGAACCGCCCGGTACCGCGGTGCTCGCCTGCCGACGGGGGGGCGCTGGAGGTGGAAGGCCGTGGGCCTGAGATCGTGCTCGAGCCTCGCCGATACGCGTTGCTCGTCGCGCCGCCGGACGCCCTGCTCGGCTCCCCGGAGGCCGGCCGTTACGCGTCGCTCTGCCTCAACGGCGCCGGCTCGCGGGTACTTCACTGCCTCCCCCGCCGGTCGCCGCGCCTCTCGGTCCGGAGGTGCATGATCGTGTACCGGCTCCTCACGTCGCACCGGGAGGCCGACGCGACGATCGTGAATTCCGAGTACGATAACGGGGTCTTATCGGCACTCGATGCCGGGGACCGCGACGTGATCTTCGCGGTCGTACGGTCACTCCGGGAGCTCGTTCTGACATCGACCGTGCTGCTCCGGGCGGAGCGGTCAAACCGCGGGGTACGTTCGCTGTTCACGACGGCGGACCAGGGCGTCTTGCACGTCGAAGAACGCCGGCCAGCGCCATCGGGACGGGCGGGGCGACCCCGGAAACCCGGTGCAGCTCGCCCCGGGGGAAGCGGGATGGACAGGGTCTTCCTGAGCCCGCGGATGAGCGCCCCGGACGTGGCCGAACGGGGGCGCCGGCTGGACCGAACCGTCCGCGACCGGGACCGGGCTGTGCTGGAGCGGCTCCCAGGGGCGGCGAGGACGCAAGACCGCGCGACCTTCTACGCTTTCGCCGCCCCTCTCGAGGCGGCGGTGATCTCAGTTCTGGGGATCTGTGGGTGTCAGAGAGGGGGGAGGGGCGTGCCGGTTGCCGGCAGGCACCCCCACCCCTGTCCGGGATTCAGTTCGTCCGGCGTCGCAAGCAGCCGCCGCGCCGACCGTCCGGAGAGAGCGGTACCGGGATCTCAAGACCGCCGCTGGGCATGTGATATGCCTGTTTGTGTTGGGGGGGGATCTCTCTCTGGTCCCGCCTGTCTGAATCCTTTGAGGAGGTCTTCGCTGACCGGGTGACCCGGGTGAACGGGCACCGGGCTATCCTCCGGGGATGGCTGCTCTAAGTGAGAGACGGCACGGACCTTTCTCGCCCCATTTCCTTGGCCGGATCCTCCCCCATCTGCGCGGTGTTGATGACCGTGAACGCTCCCCTGACAAGCCTTGCGAACGGCTCCTGAAAGCCACGTGGGTTCAGCCCGGTCGACCGCGAGGTCGCCGGGTGACGACCTCTCGAGAGGAGCCGGGAGGTGGAGCGATGCCGACCTCGCCCTCCCGCCTTCGCCCATCACTTCGACGAACTTCCCCCGACTGTTCTCGAGATCTGAGCCGTCAGGTTATCGGAACCTCCATGTCTCCCGGACCGTCCCTCTGCCATGTCCTGTCCCGAGCTCACGACACTCCCGTATCGCGTCGAGGATATCGTCCCGGGGCTTTCGCCGGACGGGATGCCCGGAAAAGTCGTCCGGGGGGTGGATTTCCATGCCCCGGGAATTCCACTGCGCCTCGCGGCGACCCGCAGGACTGTGACACAGAGGCTCTCCGCCGGCCGCGGAGAGATCGAGGGATCAGCCCCCGGACTCCGGCCCCCAGGCGTGGGGGTATCGACGGGAGCCGTCTCTCCCGCCTGATGCGCCTGCCGGGAGGAGCCGTCGATGAGGTCCGGGGCAGGAGAACACCGACGGTCACGTGAATGGCATGGAGCGATCACCCTCCGATGCCCGGATAGGGACGGGAGCGGGACGACCACCACAGGTTTCCCTCTCCCTGCATGAGCCACGGGGCTTCCGGCGATCGCGGACGAGATGTGTCCGTTCAGGGGTACGGGGGTCCGTGTCGATGGGGGCCGGGCTCTCTACCGTTCCTTTGAAACATCCTACTAAAATATCATGGATCCTGATATGTCCTTTTTTCATGTACTAGGGACGCTCGTCGCTATGCTGGCCCGAAACCCGGAATTATCCAGTATTACAGGAATTCCATCGAAAATATTCGAGATCAACCGTAATTTAGCTAACGAAAACAAGTTTGATTGTTGAAGAGACAACCTGAATTTAGTCAGGGATTGCCAAAAGGAGCCTTTATCTCTTCTTTTATCCCATTCATCTCCATGAGTCTTGTTATCGATGCGAAGAAGGGAATCCTCACTCCGGAGATAAAAGAGGTCGCGAAGCAGGAGGGACTCGATCCCGAATTCATCCGGCGGGGTATCGCAGGAGGTCACATCGTGATACCGATCTC
The DNA here is from genome assembly GCA_012728895.1 of Methanospirillum sp. Lineage (GTDB taxonomy): Archaea > Halobacteriota > Methanomicrobia > Methanomicrobiales > Methanospirillaceae > UBA288. Next base: position 42,120 of record JAAYEG010000014.1, read on the forward strand.
ACCGTACAGGGATGTCCGGCTCTGCGGAATCGGCGAGGGTCTGCGCACCAAGGTGAACGCCTCGATCGGTACATCGTCAGACATCATCGATATCGATCTCGAGGTGGAAAAAGCCCGTCAGGCCGAGCTGGCAGGGGCCGATACTCTCATGGAGCTCTCGACCGGAGGGGACTTTGTCGAGATCCGGCGCCGCGTGGTGGAGGCGACCAGCCTCTCGGTCGGCTCTGTCCCGCTCTACCAGGCGTTCATCGAGGCCGCACGCCGCGACGGCGCGGTGGTCCACATGCAGGAAGACGACCTCTTCAGGATCACGGCCGAACAGGCAAAAGCCGGCACGAACTTCATGGCGATCCACACCGGGATCAACTATGAAACCATGAAACGCCTCCAGAACCAGGGCCGACACGGGGGCCTGGTCTCGAGGGGCGGCGCCTTCATGACCGCCTGGATGCTCCATAACGAGAAAGAGAACCCGCTCTACGCGGAGTTCGACTACCTCTGCGAGATCATGCTCGAGCACGAGGTGACGCTCTCGATGGGTAACGGTATGCGGGCTGGCGCAGTCCACGATGCGACCGACCGTGCCCAGGTCCAGGAGCTGCTCATAAACGCCGAGCTCGCTGACAAGGCGCATGCCCAGGGCATCCAGGTGATCGTCGAGGGACCCGGTCACATCCCCATCGACGAGATCCAGGCGAACGTCATCCTCCAGAAGAGGGTCACCAATCGGAAGCCTTTCTACATGCTCGGCCCGCTCGTAACCGATATCGCGCCCGGTTACGATGACCGGGTGGCGATGATCGGTGCCTCCCTCTCCTCGTCGTACGGCGCCGACTTCATCTGCTACGTCACTCCTGCCGAGCACCTGGCGCTCCCCACCCCGACAGAGGTCTACGAGGGCGTGATCTCGAGCCGGATCGCCGCGCACGTCGGCGATATGGTGAAGCTCGGAAAGCGCGACGACGACCTGGAGATGGGGCACGCACGGCGTGATCTCGACTGGGAGCGTCAGTACTCTCTCGCCCTGAACCCCGAATACGCCCGGCACATCCGCGACTCCCGGAGACCGGCGGACACGGATGCATGCACGATGTGCGGGGATTACTGCGCCCTCAAGATCGTCTCGAAGCACTTCTCGTTCTGAACACCTCTTTTTTGGCGGTGTACGTTCCGCGGGCGTCGGACGATCCACCCGGCCCGCAGGGGCCGGGCTTCTCTTCATCGCGATCTGGCAATCCTCAGGTGCGCCCACGGCGCGGGCGTGACATCCTGTCAGCCGAACCCGCGGGATACCCGTCCCGATCTCCCGCGCTCATTCACCCCTCGCAAGGTCCGGTGATTGGAAAAAGGAGGTACCTGCCCGGGGCATTGGGTCCTGGGGCAGCGCTCTCGGATCGAAGCTGATATATGGATGCGGCACCTCAACCTGAATCGTTCGATGAGTCATCCTGAAGCCATTCACAGTCGCTTTCGCAAAAGGAAGGCGCGGGTGAGACCGTGACCCTGCCGCGCACCCACATGACCCTGACCAGCGGAAACCTCGCCCTCCTCGACCCGAAAAATCCGGAAGACGACCCCGTTGTGCCCCTCGTCGTTGTCAGTGGCCGACCCGTCGACCTCCCCCACGGTGTCGTGTACGTTCTCCGCGAAGACCTGCCGCTCGTGGAGGAGCTCCAGCATGTCTTCCGGGTGCCGGACGCGGACTTCAACACCTGGTACGACCTCGAGAGGGAGCTCTACGAGGCCCACGGGCTGGTCTACGGAGAGAACGACGAGCTCGACCTGCTCGTCCGCCTCCTCGAAGAGCGGGGGCTCTGGCACTGTCGGGCCCCGCGGTACCTCTTCCTCGTCTGAAGCCCGTGGCGGCGCGAGGTATAAGGGAAGAAAAGACCCACCCCTCTGCCATGACGTACGCGGAGTCACGAGTCTTCTATTTCGATAAGCCCGGGCCAGACAACACCCCTGATGCGGCCCGGTTCGCAGTCGAGAGGGCGCAGGCGCTCGATCTCGATACCATCGTGGTCGCCTCGACGAGCGGCCGCACGGCCCTTCAGTTTCACGAGGCCATGATGGACACGGGCCTCCGGCTCGTCGTGGTCACGCACGTCGTGGGTTTCAGGAATCCGGGCGAGTGGGAGTTCGACCCCGAGACGGCGGCGACGCTCCGGCAGGCAGGGGCGACGATCGTCACGGGCACCCACGCCCTCTCCGGCCTCGAGCGGGCGTTCTCTGCAGCGCCGAAGGTGGGTGGAGGCTCGCGCTCCGAGGCTGTCGCCGAGACGCTCCGGCGCGTGATCGCGGTCGGGCTCAAGGTCGCCGTCGAGTGCGTGTTGATCGCTGCCGACCAGGGCGCGCTCCGGGTTGACCGCGAGGTCGTCGCGTGCGGCGGCACCGGGTCGGGCGCGGACACGGTCGTGGTGATCCGGCCGGGGAACACGAACCGGTTCTTCGACTGCCAGGTCCGCGAGATCGTGGCCATGCCGAGGAACCGGTAGTGCTCGTCGAGGCCTTCCGGGAGAGCTTCGGGCACCCGGAGGTATGGCTGGCCGGAGTGATCTTCGGCGCGCTCGACGCGATCCAGTTGATGCTCTCCTTCCAGGGCGAGACGTTCATCTCTGTTCGCCTTCGCGTACTCGTGTACCTCGTCCTTCCGTTCCTGCTTGCGGGAGCCTACGGCGTGCTCGGGGCTCGGCAGTCGTCCGTGCGCCTGTTCGCAGCGGAAGGGGTTAGACACTATTTCCGGGTGCTTCTGCCAGGCCTGGTGGTCGGGTTCGGCGTGCTGCTCCTGGCCCTGGTCCTGATCCTTGCCATAGCCATCGGCGGGACTGCCGTGTCGCCCGGTCTCCTGAGCGTCGCCTCCGCGGCGGTTCTGATCCCGGTCGCTTTCGTCTTCTTTCTCTATGACACGGCAGCCGTTATCGAGAGCCTCGGTGTCTTCGCCTCGCTGCGCCGATCGGCCACTCTCGTCCTGGCCTGTCCCGGAAGGGTCGTGGCTTCCGTCATCATGATACTGTTCGCCCTCCTCTCCGCGGGCTTGCTGGTCTCCCTCGGCTGGACGCTGCTCTTCTTTGACAGGCTCGAACCTCTCGCCTCGATCTCTGTCGAGGAGGCCGCGTCGTTCACGATCCCGGACCTGGCGGGGATGGTCGGGCCGGAGGGGGTTGCGCTTCTGATCGTGCTCTACGGCCTCTTCGTCGTCTTCGCATTCGTGCTGGTCGCGTCCTGCAAGGCCCGGCTCTTCGAGGACCTTGCGAACAAGGCGCCACCCGAGCCGGAGGGGGTCTACGATGAGAAGGGACGTTACTATAGGTACTGAGAGGGATCCGTCACGGGGGGGCCCCGGGAGATGGCCGGGGCGGTTCCAGCCGATGCATCATCGATCCGGGGGTTACTGAAGCGAGCGGTACCAGACGTTCATGCTCTCCAGACCGTCGCAGATCCCGGTGTTATTGAGCAGGACGCCCCCGAAATCATACCCGGCTCGGGCGAAGGTCAGGTTCATCGGGAACGAAGCCGCCCTGGCGATGGTGTAGACCGTCTTCAAACCTGCCGTCCGCATCGCTCCCTCCATCTCCCGCAGCAGGTGACCGGAGAGGCCGAGTCCCCGGAACGCGGGGTGGGTGGCGAAGTCGCTCATCTCTGCGTTCTCTTCCTCCCCGTGCACCTCTGCGGAAGAGGCAGCCACGAGCGTGCCGGAAAACCGGATACCGTAATATACGACCCCCTTCACCATCGATTCGCGGATGAACGCCTCGCTGTCGATCGGGAACGGGTAGGTGGGGAAGACCTCCCTGTACAGGGCTGCAAGGGCAGGGGCGTCCTCCTGCTCGGCCCGAGAGCAGGTCGCCTCGGGCGGAAGGGGACGGGGACGACCGTTCCCCGCATGAGCAGGGTCGCCAGCCCGTGCCATGTCTTTGAGGCGGTCATCCCTGCTCCGCTCCGGGTCCCGGAACAGCGAGATGAAGTATCCGTCCTCGACCCCCTGGAATAGCCCGGGGATCCGGGCCTCCACCACGTAACCCCTGCTGAGAAAGGGATCCCGTGAGGAAGCCGGAATCCGGGCGAAGATCTTGCCGTATCCCCTCCCTGCCGCGAGTTCCTCCAGATCGTCCAGGATCCCGGGCAGATCTCTGGGAGCGAGCCGCATCAGATAGACCCGGTCGCTGGTCGATCCGTGCTGGACGGTGCTGGACCTGACGGTGGTGATCGTGTCAGGATCCATCGCGCCGCTCGATCCGCGCCGTGTTCTCGGGAATGAGCGCGATCGTCGGGTCCTCCTCCGAGAGAAGCTGGCAGATGCCGACAGCCTGCGACTCGTCGGCGCCTTCCAGCTTCAGGAACCGGTCGCAGGTGTGACACTGCCGGTCACACCAGGCTGGCTCGTACGAGTCCGGCTCCCGGTACGAACAGATCATCCCCTCGTAGTTCCTGAGCACCACACGGTTCGTGGCCCACGAGATCAGGTAGGTCGGCATCAGCGGGATCTTTCCACCGCCTCCGGGAGCGTCGATCACGAACGTGGGGATCGAGAAGCCGCTGGTGTGCCCGATCAGGTTCTCGAGGATCTCGATCCCCTTCGAGACCGGCGTCCGGAAGTGGGTGAGCCCCTCCGAGAGGTCGCACTGGTAGAGGTAATAGGGGCGGACCCTGTTCTGGACGAGGAGCTGGACCAGCCTCTTGATGATCCTCGGGCAGTCGTTCACCCCTGCCAGGAGGACGGACTGGTTGCCGAGCGGGATCCCGGCGTCAGCGAGACGGCGGAGTGCCAGCTTCGACGACGTGGTCATCTCGACAGGGTGGTTGAAGTGAGTGTTCACCCAGAGCGGGTGGTGCTGCGAGAGCATGGCCGCCAGGTCTTCCGTCACCCGGTACGGGAGGGTCACCGGAGCCCGCGTCCCGATCCGGACGACCTCGACGTGGGGGATCCCGTCGAGCTCGGTCAGGATCCAGTCCAGGTAGTCGTCGGGAAGCATGAGGGGGTCTCCTCCCGAGAGGAGGACGTCCCTGATGCCGGGCGTCCGCCGGATGTAATCCAGCCCGGCATCGATCTCCTCACGGTCCGGGATCGAGTCGACGTCCCCCACCCGCCGCTTCCGGGTGCAGTGACGGCAGTACATGGCGCAGAGGTTGCTGACAAGAAAGAGCACCCGGTCAGGATATCGGTGTGTGATGCAGGGGGCGGGGCTGTCCTTGTCTTCGGCCAGCGGGTCCGTCATGTCGCCGGGATCGGTGTAGAGCTCGGCAGGATCGGGGAAGCACTGCCGGTAGATGGGATCGTCCCCGATGTCGGAGGGGTCGATCAGCGAGAGGTAGTAGGGGGTTATCCGGAGCGGGAACTTCCGGACGGTCTCGTCGAGCCGTGCACGCTCCTCGGCATCGAACTCGATACCGAGCAGGCGTTCGAACTCGTCGATCTCCGTCACTGCCCGGGCAACCTGCCACCGCCAGTCCTTCCAGGTGTCGGCTACCACGTCGGCCTCGATCCGACTGGCGATAGCCTTCTGTTTCGGGGAAAAAATTACCATGCCCGGTTCCTCCGTCGGTACTTTAGTCCGACCATATAAATAATTTCTCGATTATGCAGGATCGCGATGAAAACGGAAAATCCTCCCCAATTTGAGGAATTCGAAGAGACTGTGCGACGCAAATGACCAGCGGCACAACCCGATTCTCACCCTCGGCAGTGAAAAGTCCTGCTCACGAGAAGGCACGTTTTCGCCGGGGCACCGGCGGTCTCAACCGGCACCTGGCACTCCTCGTGGACCCCCGCCGGAAGGCTCTGACCGCCATCGTCGTCACGCGGGTCCCGCCCCCTCGGGCCTCCGGGAGAGGGGGGAGTCGTCCCCTGCATCCGCCCTGCTTTCCAGGGTTTTCCTCGACAGCGGGTGCATGTCGTCAGACATCGATGGGCAGATCCTTATCGGGCCTGGTCGAGATCGCTACGTGGCATGATCACCCGCGATTCCCGGGGATGCGGAGCCGACATGCTGCCGTTGCACGGTGACTAGCTGATCGAAAAGATGGGCACGAGCCTGCCATTATCTAGGGTATAGTGGCGATCTAGCCACCAACCTCCTTCTCTAATAGTTCAAGGCTGCGCTTCAATTTCATTTTGTCGCTCTCATTTCTGTGATTATATCGCCAGACATACTCACCCAAATACAAGTATAATTTTGCTCGACGAATACCACCCTTCGCCGCGAGTTTTCGTTTCAGATACCCCCAGAATCCTTCCAACCCATTGATGTGATTTCCCTTGCCATCACTACACTCCCGATCTCCATGATTTACCAGCCGATGGACAAATCCGCGCGATGCGATGCCTGTATACGCCCGCCACATGTCTGAACAGA
>JAAYEG010000015.1 GCA_012728895.1 Methanospirillum sp.
ACGCCGCGCTCCTCCTGGGTTTCGTCCACGCCGCGCTCCTCTCGGGGTTCTTCTGCGGCGACCCGTTCCTCGCCCTCCTCTTCCTCCTCCTGGGGATCGCCATCGCCGTCGCCTTCGTCGCGGGGCGCCGGCGGCGGGAGCGCGGCGACCGAGCGTCTCCCGGCCCCGGGTGAAGCTCTAATACCCTGCCGGGCGAACCATTCATTCTCAATTCTGGTGAACGCAATGGGCAAGGGAACGATTGTGCTCGCCTTCTCGGGCGGGCTCGACACCTCGATCTGCGTGCCGCTCCTGAAAGAGCGCTACGGCTACGACCGCGTGGTCACGGTCGCCGTCGACGTCGGCCAGAGCGAAAGCGACATCCGGATGGCGACCGAGAAGGGCGAGCGGATCGCGGACTGCCACGTGACGGTCGACGCGCGCGACCCGTTCGTCGAGGAGCACGTCTTCCGCGCGATCCGCGCGAACGGGAGCTACGAGGGCTACCCGATGGGGACCGCCCTCGCCCGGCCCGTGATCGCCGGGGAGTGCGTCCGGATCGCGCGCGAGGAGGGCGCGGCCGCGGTCGCGCACGGCTGCACGGGCAAGGGGAACGACCAGCTCCGGTTCGACTTCATGATCCGGGCCTCGGGCCTCGAGGTGGTCGCGCCGATCCGCGAGCAGAACCTGACCCGCGAGTGGGAGATCGACTACGCCGACGAGCACGGGATCCCGGTCCCGGTCAGGAAAGAGACGCCCTGGTCCGTGGACGAGAACTGCTGGAGCCGCTCGATCGAGGGTGGGCGGCTCGAGGACCCGTCCTACCACCCGCCTGAGGAGATCTGGCACTGGACCACGGCCCCCGAGCAGGCCCCCGACATCCCGGCGGAGGTCTCGATCTCGTTCGAGGAGGGGGTCCCCGTCGCCCTCGACGGCAGACTCACGAAGGGGTTCGACCTGATCATCGCGCTGAACCGGCTCGCCGGGGCCCACGGGGTCGGCCGGAACGACATGGTCGAGGACCGGGTTCTCGGCCTGAAGGCGCGCGAGTGCTACGAGCACCCCGCCGCGACCGTCCTCCTCGCCGCGCACCGCGACCTGGAGAGGCTCGTGCTGACCCGGTCGGAGCTCGCGTTCAAGGCAGGGGTGGACGAGAAGTGGTCGGAGCTCGCCTACATGGGGCTGGTCTACGAGCCCCTCTACTGCGCGCTCAACGCCTTCGTCGACGAGACGCAGACCGCCGTGACCGGCACGGTCGACCTCCGGCTCTACAAGGGGTGCGTGCGGGTCCTCGGCCGGTCGTCGCCGAACGCCCTCTACTCGGACGACCTGGTCTCGTTCGACTCGACCTCGCTCGACCAGTGCTCGGCGATCGGCTTCTCGGAGTTCTTCGGGCTCCAGGCTCGGATGCGCAGGCGGACCTGACCCCGCGATGCGCGTCGTCTGCCTCCTCTCGGGCGAGCACCCGACGCTCCCGGCGGCCGAGCTCGGGTGCGCCGTCCGGGTAAAGGCCACGGGGCCGCAGGTCGCAGTCGGGGAGTGCGCCGACCCCGCCCGGCTCACGCGCCTGGCGCTCACCCACCTGGTCTACGACCTGATCGACAGCTGCGGGGCCTCAGACGACGCGGTCGACGCGATGGTGAGGAGGGCGGGGCTCGAGCCGGACGGGACGTTCGCGTTCAGGGTCCGGAAGGTCGCGGGCGCCCTGCTCGCGACGACTGCACCCGCCCTGGAGCGCCGGCTTGGCGGCATGGTCCGCGGGCGAGTCTCTCTCGCCGCACCCGACGTCGTCTACGGCCTGGTCTGCTCGGCGGACCGGTGCTACCTGGGCCGGCTCGTCAGCGAGCCGAACCCGGGGGGCTTCTCGGACCGCCCACCGTCGTCGCGCCCCTTCTTCCACCCCGGGGTGATGATGCCTCGCCTCGCCCGGGCGCTCGTCAACCTCTCTCTCGTCGAACCGGGCGAGGTGCTGCTCGACCCGTTCGCGGGGACCGGGGGCACCCTGATCGAGGCAACGCTCGTCGGGGCCCGCGCCCTCGGGTTCGACGTCGACCCCGTCATGCTCGCGGGGGCCCGCCTCAACCTTCCCGGCTCCCGTCTCGTCGCCGCGAACGCCGCCCGCCTCCCGCTCAGGTCGGGCTCGGTCGACGCGGTCGTCTCGGACCTCCCCTACGGCCAGTCCGTCCGGATCCGGGGGGAGAGCCTGGGGCGGCTCTACGACGAGTCCCTCGCCGAAGTCGCGCGCGTGCTCCGCCCGGGCCGCCGGGCCGTGATCGTGACCCACCGCCCGATCGACGGGACCGCCGCCAGGCACCTTGCCGTCGTCGACCGCTTCGAGCAGCGGGTGCACAGAAGCCTGACCCGGCGGATCCTGGTGCTCGAGCGGTGACCGGCTTTATCCCGGGCCGTCCCCCGCCGCCGCCCGGTTTCTTCCGTCCTGCCGGCAGATAGTTTGATGGTACCAAGACCCCCTTACTCTCTCACCGGCGCGGGAGGGGCCCGGGGGGCGAGTTCCCGCGGCGACGGCGAGGCGGGTGGCCGATGACAAGGGAGGAGCTGGAACGGGTCGACCTCGATCTTTCCGGGGGCCCGGCCGCACTCGTGCTGCACCGCGAGGATCTCTCCGCGGTCTTCCCCGGGATGCTCCGGTACCTGGTTCTGCTCGAGACCGGGGACCGGCGGATCGTCCTCTTCTCGACCAACACCTACGAGTACACGCCCCTCCTCCCGATCGACGCCGAACAGGCCGGCCGCCGGGCGGTCGCCACCTGGGCGGAGGCGCTCCGGGCCGACCCGGAGCGGTGCGCCCGGGCGGCGAGAGAGGCAGCCCCTCCCTGCCCAACGGCGGAGGGCGGCGTCCTGGTCCTGCAGGGCAGCCCCCGTCCCGACGGCTCGTGCGCCCTCCTCGCCGAATGGGCTGCCGGTGCCGCCGCGTTCGCCGGCCTGCCGGCCGAGGTCGTGTTCGTCCACGACCTGGCGGTCGCCCCCTGCATCGGGTGCTACCAGTGTTACAATACCGGCCTCTGCACGTTCGACGACGACATGTCCCGCCTCGGGCCGGCCATCAGGGACGCGGCGCTCCTGGTCGTCTGCTCTCCCGTCTACACCAACACGGTGCCCGCCGGTCTCAAGGCGGTCATCGACCGGGCCCAGGCGCTCCACGCGGAGACATCCCTCCTCGCGCGCCCGGCGCCAGACCGGGGCCGGGCCGGGGTGCTGCTCGCCACGGCCGGGCGGCCGGGCGGGGCCAACTTCACCTGCGTCCGGAGCGTGGTCCGGGCCTTCATGGCCAACCTCGGGATCCGGTACGCAGGGGAGGTGCTGGTCGACGACCTGGACGCCCGGCGCGACCCGAGAGAGGTGCTCGGCCTCGAGGAGCGGGTCAGGTCGACGGTCCTCTCGGCCCTCGCCCACCCCGCCGGCGGGCGGCGGCGACTCCCCGGTCACTGAACGCCCCCCCGGGATTCAAACCGATGGTATTTACCTGTCCCGGCGTATCATCTCTCAACGATACAGGGGTTCACCCATGTCGAACGATGCCGCCGGATTTCGCCTGATCAGCACCTCAGTCCTGGCCTACCGTATCGTGGTCCCGTCCTCGGCCATCCTCTTCGTCGGGGATATCCTCAAGCTCGTGGACCACGACAAGGACTTCACCTTCTTCGCCAAGGTCACGGACATCACCCACGACACCGCGCAGGGGGAGCCGGCCGCCGGGCCGACCCTCGCCGTCAACCTCCACCCGCTCGGGCTCATCGACCACGACGGGCGGTTCCGTCCCCCGATGACGGCCCCCACCAACTTCGCCGAGGTCTCCCGCCCCGACGACGCGGACCTCGAGTTCCTGAAGCAGTCGATGGGCGATCTCGAGGTCGGCCAGATGCGGGCGGGGCTCGGGATCCTCGAGGGCGTGACCGTCTCGCTCCCGTCCGAGACCCTCTCCTCGCACATGGGGGTCTTCGCGACCACCGGGATGGGCAAGTCGAACTTCATGAAGGTGCTCTGCGCCTCTGCGATGCGCCTGAGGCGGTTCGGGGTCCTGATGGTCGACCCCCACGGCGAGTACGTGACCGGGTACCGGCTCCGCAACCAGCGGATCAAGGGGCTCATCGAGTACACGGGGGCGCGGGACGGGCTCTCGGTCTACTCGACCCGCCCCCCCGACGAGCGGAAGCGCTACGGCCTCAAGGAGCTCCGGCTCGAGCACGACGACTTCCGGATGGGGGACCTGGGCTTCCTGTACGAGCTCTCGCTCCCCCTGATCGAGGTCGTCGAGTCGCTCGACAGCCACGCCGGCTCGGACGTGATCGACTTCTTCATCAACGAGGGGGTCGACTCGCTCCCGTCGCCCCTCAAGACGACGAGCGGGATCGGCCGGCACCCGGAGATCACAGACACGCTCAGGACCTACGCCCTCGGGCCGCTCCACATGACCCAGCGCCGGGTCGAGACGGTCGTGGAGGAGAACCGGGTCTTCTTCCACCGGTTCGGGTCCTCGATCCCGTCCATCCTCGAGGACCTGGCCCAGAACAAGGTCGTGCTGATCGACATCCCCGGGGTGAGCGAGCGGGGCGAGCTCTTCGCCCTCTCCACGATGACCCGGGCGATCCTGAACGCGCACAAGCTGCGGACCCTCTCCGACGAGGAGACCTCCCACCAGCAGGTCCTGATCGCGATCGAGGAGGCCCAGCGCGTCCTGGCCGAGGCGAACCAGTCGACCCAGGTCTTCCGAGAGTGCGTGATGGAGGGGCGCAAGTTCGGGGTCGGGCTCTGCCTGGTCACCCAGCAGCCCAAGAACATCGACCCCCGGATCCTCGCCCAGCTCAACACCTACGTCGTGATGGGCCTCGCCGACCAGCAGGACCGGTCGATCGTCGCCGGGAACGCCAAGCAGAACCTGGCGAGCATGAACAACGAGATCCAGACTCTCCCACGGGGTGACGCCGTCATCAGCATCATGGGCACGCCGTTCCCGGTCTCGACCCGGATCCACCTCTTCGAGGACTACCTGGACCGGCTCGACGCGGCGTCCTGAGACGGTCGGACCCCCCTTCTCCGCCGGGGCGGAGTGCGGTCCCCCCGCCCCCCGCACCGCGGTCGACCCGGCGGCGTCGGAGGGCCCGGGCGGCGCGGGGATCCCCCCCGGGCCCGCGTCCCCTCCCCCGCCGCCCTCCCCGCCTGGCCTGTCGCGCACGGGAGCCCTCCGCCTCCCGGGCGGGTCAGACGTCGAGCCGCTGCTGCCCGGGGTCCGCGGGATACGACACCGTTCCCTCCGTGACCCTCGCGCCCTCCCGGAGCCGGTGCCCGAGGGGAGCCCCCCTGCCGATGACGTGGAGGACCCGGCATCCGCGGGCCACGAGCGCGTCGGCGATCATGGACCGGTGGCAGCGCCAGGGGACGGCCTCCGCGCAGAAGACCGCGCATCGTCCGGCCCCGGCGATCTCGATCAGCCGGAAGATCGCCTCCGCGAACTCTCTCGTCTGCATGTGGTCGGCGTAGGCCCGGAAGCGCTCGTTCGAGAGACCCCGGTTGGCGGAACCGGCCGGGTCGGACGGTCGTCGGAACCCGCCCAGGGACCTGCAGTGGAGGTAGGCGATCCCCCGGGCTCGAAGGGCCGCGGCGAGCGCCTCGCGGTTGAACTGCGGGTTCCGCCGGGAGTACGGGAGGCTCCGCACGTCGACCACGGTCCTACACCCGTGCTGCCCGAGGAGGTCCAGGAGGTCGTCAACGGCTCTCGTCGAGTGCCCGATGGTGAGGATCTGCGGCGCGGGGTCCGCCGCGGGCTCTCCGGGGGCAGGGCCGGGTCCCTGCGCTCTGCCTTCCATCAGATTTGTATGGTACGACGTCGAGGCAGGTAATGCATGCGCGCGTCCATCCGCCCGTACGCCGATCTCCTGCGGCTCCACTTCGCCTTCGCCTGGCCGCTCCTCTTCTCCTCGGGTTTCCTGCTCGCGGTCGCACGCTATGGCGATTTCTCGTGGCTCCTCCTCGGCAAGGCGGTCCTGATCGGCCTCTCCGGTTTCCTCGCCGGGCTGGTGCTGAACGACTGGGTCGACCGCGACCTGGACCGCCGGGACGTCGACCCCCATTTCTCGCGGTACTGGCGCCCGTTCGGGACCCGCCCCCTCGCCGACGGCTCCATCCCCCCTCGCCGCGCCCTCGCGCTCGCTGTCGCCCTGGCGCTGGTCGCGGGCATCACCGCGCTCACCCTGCCCTGGCCGCACGGGGGGTACGTGGTGGCGATCATGGTCTATTCCTACGCCGCCGAGGCGTTCTACCAGGTCGCGAAGCGCCGGCAGCGCCTGCCGGTCGCCCAGGTGGTCGGGCGAACCGACTTCGCCCTCTTCCCGGTGGCGGGCTACCTCGTGGCGGGGTTCCCGGACGCCGTCGCCGCGCTCTATCTCCTCTTCTTCTACCCGTTCGCGCTCTCGCACCTGGGGGCGAACGACATCGCAGACATCACGAACGACCGGGCGAGGGGCATGCAGACGATCCCCGTCCTCTACGGCATGGAGGGGGCCGCGCGGTGGGTCGTCGCCTTCGCCCTCCTCCACGCCGCGGTGGCCGTCCCCTTCGCCGCCGTCCTGGGCCCGGTCGCCCGCGCCGGCCTGGTCGCGGGGCTCGCCTGCGTCCTGGTCGCGTCCGCGGGGTTGCTCCGGCGCCCCCGGGAGGCTGTCGGGCTCAGGCTGCTCCCGCTCTTCCACCTGGCCATGACGCTCTACGCCGGCGGGATCGTGCTGGACTATGCCCTCTGACCCCTTCCCCCGCACGGTCCGCTACCGGCGCACGCAGCGGGCCAGCACCCTCCTCCTCGGCCTTCTCGGCGGGATCGCCCTCGTCCTGGTCGTCGCCCTCGTGGCTGCCGCCGGGGGGGACCCGGCACCCCTCGCAGTCCCTGCCGCCGTGCTGGTCGGTCTGATCTCCCTGTCCGTCCTCTTCTCCTCGCTCACCGTCGAGGTCGACGACGAGGCCCTGCGGATCGCGTTCGGCCCCGGGCTCGTGCGCCACGCATGGTCCCTCGACCGGATCGCGGCCGCGAGGCCCGTCCGGAACCCGTGGTGGTACGGCTGGGGCATCCATTACACGCCGGGCGGGTGGCTGTACAGTGTCGCCGGCTTCGAGGCGGTCGAGATCGTCCTCGCCGACGGCCGGCGGCGGCGGGTCGGGACCGACGACCCGGAAGGGCTCGTCGCGGCGCTCGGAGCGGCCCGCCCGCGGTGGATCTGAGCGCCCCCGGGCCGCATCACCGGCGCCGGCGCAGGTACCGCACCGCCCTCGGCAGGTTCTGCCGGTAGTGGACCCTGAGCGAGGGCCGGAGATAGGATGCGTACTGCGGGAGGACGGCAGCTGCCTGGACCGTCTTCTCGATCACCGACTTCTCGCTCCCCCAGACGACGGCGTCGCCGCGCCGGACGGCGTCCAGGAACTCCTCGACCGTGCCGGCCCGTACCGCCGTGACGACGCGCCCTATCTCGCCGAGCAGGTGCGCGTCCGTGCCGCCCGTCAGGGCGAGCCCGTGCTCGCTTGCGAACGCGATCGCCCGGTTGTTCTGCGAGCGGGTCATGCCGCCGCAGATCCCCTCGAGGCCGTCGAGCCGGAGCAGGACCTCGGGCGCGAGATCGCCTGCCGCGATGGCCTTGCAGACCCCGCGGCAGAGAAAGAGGTAGCCGAATGGGTGCGCCGCGACGGCGAAGGCGTCCCGCCCCTCGAGCCCGGCGAGCACGTCCGCCGTCGGGAGCGAGGTCGCCATGTGGGGGCACTCGCCGACGGCCCGCGAGATCACGGCTTCGTGGTAGTCGACGAGGTCGTCGAGGGTATAGAAGTACAGCAGCAGGTGCGGCCCTTCCGAGGCGGAGATCTCGATCCCGGGGACGATCACCTCCCCCGGTCCCGCCCCGCGGACCGCCGCGACGGCCCCCGAGACCGCGTTGTGGTCCGTCACCGCGAACGACGCGCCCGTCCGGCGCGCGAGCCGGAGGGCGTCCCGCACCCGGATCAATCCGTCCGAGTGCTCCGTGTGGACGTGCATGTCGACGGCGACGTAGCCGTCCTCGCGGAGCGTGGCGAGGTCCGGCGGGCCGAACCGGACCCGCGCCGACCCCGCCGCCTCGCCCTCCATGGCCGTTGGGTGAGCGCGCCGGCCGCATTAAGTCTTCTTTCCCGACCCTCCCGAAACGGACTGTTTCAGTTCGCGGACGGATCCGCCAGTGGCGGAACCCCGTGCAGCCCCGGGGTCCGGGACATGCGAATGGCCGGAGGGTCGGCGCACGCGGAGTGCCACGACGGGGGTAGCCTCCTCTGTGGACATAGTCTTATAAAATCGGTCGTACCGAAGGTTGAGCGCTGTTCTGTCCACTCTCCAATGGCCTATCGATTCGTTAATACGCTCGCATATCTTTTCGGGCATCGAATACCAGACCGTGCGGCCCCGTTTTTCCCGGTTCACGATCCCGGCATCGACGACCGGTCAATGCGGCTGCCTGGTGCATCCGGGGGAATTACTATAACGATGCATTCGGCCAGTTCGGCGAAGCATTAGAGAGTTATCACCGGTCACTTGAGCTTGACCCGGAATACGCGTACGCCTGGTTTTCGAAGGGGGTTACGTTACAGAATCTGCAAAGGTTCGACGAAGTGAGAGCCTCTTTTGAATAAGCCGTACAGTACGATCCCTCTCTCGCGGGATTGATCTCTCGAATTCGACGATAACCGGGAGTACTTCATCCCGGCGTGTGGTCTGGCAGACGGATTCCCGAGGACTGGGTATGCGCGAGCCGGAGCAACGATTGTACCCAGCGACTTCCATACCGATGCTCCGGCGACCGGACACGTCTCGCCGAACACGTGTCGCTCAAGAGGGTACGAGGGGAGTGACCGGCATAACCTCATGAGCCCGCCCGCCCAACCAGTACGCAGGAGCCCTGAGAATGAGCAGGAGAAAGGAGTTCGTTGTGGGGGTGACGGGGGCGAGCGGCGCCCCGTACGCCCACAGGCTGCTCGAGGTGCTGGCCGAGGAGGCCGACGTCCACCTGGTGGTCACGCGACAGGCGCGGGCGATCGCGGCCATCGAGGGGGTCAGGTACGAGGGTTTCTCGGTGACCGGCCACGACAACGCCGACCTGGCAGCCTCGATCGCATCGGGCTCGCACCACGCCGACGGGATGGCGATCGTCCCCTGCAGCACCAAGACCCTGGCCTCGGTCGCGCACGGCCTCTCGTCGTCGCTCATCGGGAGGGCAGCGGACGTCACGCTCAAGGAGCGGCGACCGCTCGTCCTGCTCGTGCGCGAGATGCCGCTCTCGCGGGTCCACCTCAGGAACATGCTGGCCGCGGACGAGGCCGGCGCGACGGTGATGGTCGCGAGCCCAGGGTTCTACGGCCGTCCCGCCACGATCGCCGACCTGGTCGACATGGTCGTGGGCCGGGTGCTCGACCACCTCGGGATGGATCTCGGGGTCGGGCCGCGCTGGGAGGGGGCCCCGTGACCGACCCGTCCCTCCGGGCATACCTGGACGGGCTCGTCCGGGACGGTCTCGCCACCGTGGTCGAAGAGCCTGTCTCGCCCGACTTCGACGCGCCGCGCCGGTCGGCCGCCACGAACCGCCCGCTCGTGTTCGACGACCTGGGGCGCGGGTGGCGCGGCGTGATGAACCTCGTCTCGGACCGCGGGTCGATCGCGCGGGCCCTCGGCCTCGCCCCGGAACGGGTCCTGCCGACCCTCGCAGGAGCCCGGTTCGACGGCGAGCCGGCGGTCGACGGCCCCCTCCGCACCGCCTCCCCGGATCTCGGCACCGTCCCGGTCATGAGGCACTACCCGAGGGACGCCGGGCCGTACATCACGGCCGGGATCGTCTTCTCCCGGCACGGGGACGTCCAGAACGCCTCGGTCCACCGGATGCTCGTCGCCGGGCCCGACCGGCTCGTCGTCCGGCTCGTCGAGGGACGGCACACCCACACCCTCCACCGCCGGGCGCTCGCGGACGGAGAGCCCCTCCCCGTCGCGATCGCGATCGGGGTCCACCCTGCCGTGATGCTCGCCTGCTGCACGCGTGTCCCCGAGGGGCGGGAGCTCGCCTACGCCGCCGAGCTCCTCGGCGGGGAGCTCGGTGTCCGGGAGTGCCAGAACGGCGTGCTCGTGCCCGACGCCGAGGTCGTGCTCGAGGGGTCGATCGGCGTGGAGACCGCGGACGAGGGGCCGTTCGTCGACATCACGGGGACCTACGACCCGGTCCGGGTCCAGCCAGTCATCGGGCTCTCGGGCATGGCGGTCAAGCCCGACCCGGTCTACCACGGCATCCTCCCCGGCGGGGCCGAGCACAAGGTGCTGATGGGCGCCCCATACGAGCCGATCATCTACCGGGCGGTCGCCGGGGTCACGACCGCCAGGAACGTCGTCCTGACCCCGGGCGGCTGCGGCTACCTCCACGCGGTGGTCCAGGTGAGGAAGGCGACCAACGGCGACGGCAAGAACGCCTGCATGGCCGCCTTCGCCGCGCACACCTCGCTCAAGCACGTGGTCGTGGTGGACGAGGACATCGATCCCTGCGACATGTCCGAGGTCGAGTACGCGATCGCGACCCGGGTGCGCGGCGACACGGACCTGCTCGTCGTCCCCGGGGCACGCGGCTCGTCGCTCGACCCGTCGAGGATCGGCGACGGGATGAACGTCAAGGTCGGGATCGACGCGACCATGGAGCTCGGCCGGGAAGACGAGTTCGTGCGGGCGGGGTGGGACGATGCAGCTTGACCCTGACGACGAGCGGATCCTGGCCGGGGAGTTCGGCGAGACCCGGCAGCAGATGATGGAGCTGCTGGTCGGGCTGGGGACCGTCTACGGCGCCGAGCGGTTCGTCCCGATCGCGTCGGCCCAGGTCTCCGGCGCCTCGTACAAGACCATCGGGGAGTGGGGGCTCGAGTGGCTCTCCTCTCTCGATGCCCGGGCGGTGGTGCCGGCCGTCCTGAACCCGGTCGGCATGGACCTGGAGCGCTGGCAGGAGATGGGGATCGACCCCGCCTTCGCCAAGAAGCAGGAGCAGGTGGTGGCGGTCTACCGCCGGCTCGGTATCCGGCTCGAGTGCACCTGCACGCCGTACTATCTCTCCCTCACCGGCTACGGCGATCACCTGGCCTGGTCGGAGTCCTCAGCCGTCTGCTACGCCAACTCGGCGATCGGGGCCCGGACCAACCGCGAGGGGGGGCCGACCGCGCTCGCCGCGGCCCTGGTGGGCAAGACGCCGTACTACGGCCTGCACCTGGTTGAGAACCGGAAGCCGACCGTGGTCGTCCGGGTGGAGGGCGCCCCGCCCTCCCCCGACGCGGGGTGGTACGGGGCGCTGGGGGTGATCGCTGGGCGCCAGGTCGGGTCCCGTATCCCGTTCTTCTCCGGGATCCGGCCGACCCGGGACGGGCTCAAGAGCCTGGGGGCCGCCATGGCTGCCACCGGGGCCGTCGCGCTCTTCCACGTCGACCGTATCACGCCCGAGGCCCGGGTCTTCTCGTACGACCTGGGGGGGCTCGAGGCGATCACGGTCGGTTCGGACGAGGTCGCGGCCGCGTGGTCCGGGATCCCGGTCGACGCGGTGGCGATCGGCTGCCCCCACTGCTCGGGCGAGGAGCTGGGCCTGATCGCCTCCCTGCTCGAGGGAAAGAGGGTCACGAAGCCCCTCTACGTCTTCGCCGCCCGCCGCGTCATCCGGGAGCACCCCCGGGAGGTGGCCGTCATCGAGCGGAGCGGGGCGCGCGTCTACGCCGACACCTGCATGGTCGTCTCGCCGGCCTTCGAGCGGTACGGGGCCGTCATGACCAGCAGCGGCAAGGCCTCGGTCTACCTCCCGAGCCTCTGCGGAGGCGCGGCCCGGCTCGGGACGGTCGAGGAGTGCGTGGCCGAGGCCACGAGCTGATCTTTTCTGGTCTGAGGTCAACTTCGGGTGCAGGATGGCCTGGCTCGACTTCGTCATCGGCCATTTCGTGCCCGAGCGGCTCATCGTCCGCTTCAAGGAGGAGAGGAACGTGGCGGGCCTTGTCAGGCTGCTCGAGCGGGGCGAGCCGTACATCCGGCACCTCGCGGCGGGCGCGCTCGGCGAACTAGAGGACCCCGCCGCCCTCGACGCCCTCCTCGCCGCCCTGGCCGGCCCCGACGGCGAGGGTGTCCGCTGGCGGGCTGCGGAGGGGCTCGCCAGGCTGGGCCCCCCGGCGGTCGACGGGCTCTCCGCCCTCACGTCCTCCGGGGATCCGGACGTCCGCTGGAAGGCGATCGTCGCCCTGGGGGACAGCGGGGACCCGCGGGCCGTGCCGGTGCTCTGCGCCTGCCTGGCGGACCGGGACCGTTTCGTCAGGAGGCGGGCCGTCTCGGCCCTCGCGAGGTTCGGCCCCGCCTCCCTCCAGACCCTGCTCCAGGCCCTCTCCGACCGCGACCCCCTGGTCCGGGAGGGGGCGGCCCGGGCGCTCGGGCAGCTCGGCGACCCCGGGGCGATCGATGGGCTGATCGAGGCCCTCAACGACCCGGTCGAGTCCGTCCGCAGGGCGGTCGCCGCCTCGCTCATCACCCTGAACCCGGAGGGCTGATCCGCCCGCAGGATTTTATGCGGACGGCTCACACGTCATGAAGATGGTGGGACCAGACGAGATCCAGGCGTGGCTCGGGCAGCTCCATAGCGGAAAGACAGAAGAGCGGCGGGAGGCTGTCCGTAGGCTCGGGGACGCCGGGGAACCGGCGGTGGGACCGCTGCTCGATGCGCTCGCCTCGACCGGGGACTCCGACGAACGGTGGTACCTCGCGCTCGCGCTCTCCCGTATCGGGAGCCCGGCCGTCCGCCCGCTAATCGCCGTGCTTCGAGAGAAGCGCGACCCTCAGGTCCGTCGGTACGTCGCCGCCGCCCTCTCCGCCATCGGCGAGGACGCGGTCGAGGCCCTGATCCGTCTCCTCGGAGAGACGGAGGAGCCCGATGTCCGGGGGTTCGCCGCCCTCGCTCTGGGCCGCATCGGCGAACCCGCGATCGGTCCCCTGAGTCGGGCCGTCGAGGCCGGAGGCCCCCTCGGCCTCGCCGCCGGCCAGGTGCTCTGGCGGATGGAGGACCAGGGGCTGCAGGCGCTGCTGGGGGCCTACGGCCTGGACGAGTCGTGCGGCCCCCTCCCCGGATCCGGGCCGCAGCCCTGAGATCACAGGAACTGCCGGCCTTCCTCCCGCTCCCCGAGGATCCGGAGCGTCTCCGGGTTCAGGACCAGGTCCAGGTCGGGCACGACGACGTAAACCGGCAACAGCCCCCCGATCTCCTGCCGCTGCGTGCGATAGACCCTCGAGTGCACGAAGACCGCTCGAAGGCGGGCGAAGTCATTCGTGAACCTGTCGATCGAGCCCGCCCGGTCATCTTCGAGCCCATCGCGGCAGGCCCTGAGCGGCCCGAGGACGTGCCGGGCCAGGACCTCGCATCTCCGCCTCCCCATCTTCCTGGCCAGCCGGCGGCTCGCGGTTCCCTGGGCGTACCGCACGAGGATGACCTGCCCTGCCAGGACGAAGAGCACCGCGACCAGGCCTGCCCCCGCGACGTTCGGCTCCGAACGCCAGATCACCCCGAGCGTGAATCCTGGCATGACCATCGCGACGACCAGCACGACCGCGACGACCCCGGCGACGACCCCGATCGGCAGGATCACCTTCCAGACCGGCTCGACGCGGAACCGGAGCCGGCGGGTGACGTCGTCCTGGATCCCGACGAGAGAATCGAGAAATCGGCCGGAATGGGGCCGGAAGACCACGATCGCGAGGTAGTAGACCATGATCGCTGCAGACTGGAATACGACGAGCCACCGGAGCGGGCCGCTCCCGGAAACGAGCGCGAAGACGATGTCCAGGCCGAAGACCGCGAAGAACGCGGGGGCGAGGGGCTGGCTGTTGACGAAGAAGGCGTTCCAGAACACGCCGGCGATCGTCCACCTGTGCCCGGCGAGATCCTGCCATCCGGCCCCGCCGGCGAACCGGCCGAACGAGAACCCGCCCTCCCGCCCGTCGCCCGTCCCGCGCGAGGGCAGGAGCAGGAGGAACGGGTAGACCACGTAGAGAAAGAAGCTCGCCGTGATCCAGTGGAGCGGGTAACCGGGCAGGACGAGCCAGAGCAGCAGGTTCGCGGCGACCACGTCGACGGCGATCAGGAGCGGGACCAGCCCCTCGTCCACCGGGCGTTCGAGCCGGGCGAGCGCCCTCTCCTCGCCCGCCATCTCCCTCTCGACACTCGCGATCAGGCGGTCGAGGCGGTTCTCCACCCCCTCGCCGAGCACCCCCGCCTCGACGGAGGGCTCCGGGTTACCGGTCACTGGGGGACCCCGGAAAAAAGGCGATCCCGGTCGAACCGTCTCAGCCCAGCTCGTCCCACCGGGTCCGCCGCTGGAACAGGACGACACCGACCGCGATCAGGGCGATCACTGCGATCACGACGACGTACGGCAGGATCCCGCCACCTTCGGGGTTCGCGGACACGTTCCCGGACGGGCTGTTCCCGTCCGCATAGAGAGACCGGAGCTGGACCGAGTCGTTGTAGGCCTCGAGCGCCTTGGCCGCGGACTCGTTCGCACGGATCCGCGCCTGGTTGAAGTTGTCGTCGTCCAGGCTGTCGCGGGCGCTGATGAGGGACTGCTGGGCGCTCTCCCGCTTGACCGTGATGGCCGCGACGCGGGGGTCGTTGGAGAGGTCCGGGTTCGCCTTGAAGAAGGTCAGCATCTCGTCGACGTTCCGGATCTGGGCAGTGGCGCGGTCGACCTCGGCCTGAGCGCTCGTCCGGTCGAGGCTCTCTTCCGCCTGGTCGATC
The DNA here is from genome assembly GCA_012728895.1 of Methanospirillum sp. GTDB lineage: Archaea > Halobacteriota > Methanomicrobia > Methanomicrobiales > Methanospirillaceae > UBA288. Next base: position 14,781 of record JAAYEG010000015.1, read on the forward strand.
AGGACGGTCACCCGGCCGACCGCGTTGCTCTGCTCGGAGACTGTCCCGGAACTCGCGGTCTTCAGCAGCTGGTCGGCCTCGGCGTACATCCTCTCTGCCTCGGTCGTGTTCGCGCCCTGCACCGCCCGCGAGTCGATCGCGGCGCGCAGCCCGTCGAGGGAGGTCTGCGCCGCGGCCAGGTCCCGGGAGACCGCGTCGGGGTCGACCACCTCGCGCGTGATGGCCTGCTCGCCGTTCTCGCGGACCTTGTTCTCCTGGTCGAGCCACTGGAACCTGAGAACGGTGATGTTCTTGCTCTGGTTGACCTGTGGGACCGTGCCCTCGAGCGTGACGTGGAGCTTGACCGACGACTCTTTCGGGTATTCGAGCTCGAATCCGGTGATCTTGAAGAACTTCCCGAAGGCGTCGGGCTTGGGGTTCTCGTTGCCGCTGATCACGACGGACCAACGCCACTTCGGCTCGTCGAGCTCGGAGAAGAGGGCGAAGGTGTCGTCGCTCGGGAAGGTGGTTCCCGCCGTCACCGGGAAGCCGACGATTGCATTCACCGTGACAGGAATCCCGGCCTGGAGGGCCCCGTCCGGGGTCACCTCGGCCCTCTCCACCGTGTAGGCGTTCGCGCCGGCCGCGAGGCCGCAGGCGAGTAAAAGAACAAATGCGGTTCGAATGATCGCGTTCATGGTATCACTCCGTCTCCTCTCCAAACAGCGGTTCGATGCCGTCCTTGAACATCGTCTTTCCGTCGAGCTTCTCCTTCGCGAGCTCCTCTCTCGTCTCTTTCGCCATCTCGAGAAGGTCGCGGACGCGCGGGGCGTCCGCCACCGAGGCGAGGACCACGATCGCCGCGACGTAGTTCGAGCGGATCGGGTAGTCGCCCGACCGGATCTCGTCCGCGTCGATCTGCTCCTCGATCCAGGCGCGGGCCTTCTCGACCCCCTTCCGGTCCATCTCGCCCGGGGGGCCGACGAGGAGGATCAGCGCCCGGCCGGCCGACCGGTAGTTGCAGGGGAGCGTCAGACGGCCGAGCACGGCCGAACGGACGAGCGAGAGGATCTTGGACGAGCGGTCGTCCCCGAGGAGCTGCTGTTCGGCCCCGTCCTCCTTCTTTCTGAGGTTCCGGAGGATGCCGGACAGCGACCCCTGCCTCTGTTTCAGCCTCTGGCTGACCGCCTCCGTTTTGGCAAACCCGACCGTGGTGATCCCGCCGCCCCGGAGCGTGTTGATGATCTCGGACGAGTCGACGACCATCTCGCCGATCCCCTGCTGTCCCACCTCACCGGCCCGGAAGAGGACGCCGAACCTTCGGGCGATCTCGTCGTTGATCCGGTCGTAGGCGGTCTTGATCGACTCCCCCTCCTTCCGCCAGGCCGCATTGTCGAAGATGAACGTGTTGTCGGCGACGTTCACGAGGGTCGTGAGCGAGCGCGCCGCGTTGTACGAGTAGAGACGTCCCTCGTCGGGCGAGGGGATGATCCCGATGGCGTAGACGGGCTCCTCGTACAGGCTCTTGAGGTACTGGGCGAGCACGGGCGTCCCGCCCGAGCCCGTCCCTCCTCCGAGCCCCGCCACGATCACGAACGCATCGATGTCGTGCGTCCCGATCGCCTCGATCGCCGTCACGATCGAATCCACCTCGTCGCGCGTGATCTTCGCCCCGAGGGCGTTCTCCGTCCCGACGCCATGGCCCTTGACCACGGTCTGCCCTATCAGCACCCGGTCCTTCATCGGGATCTGCTTGAGGCCGAGGAGGTCCGTCCTTGCCGTGTTCACCGCGATGGCACGGAAAAGGTGCGTCTTGTCCTGTTCGACGAACATGTCGACGACCTTCCCACCGGCCTGCCCGAAACCGATAAAGAAGATCCTCATCCCGGGACACCCTCCGACGAAACCATGTGACGTACTATGAGCCCCGCACGTTTATGAGGTTTTATTCGCTCCTCCAAACGTTCTTATCTCTTTTGCAGTATACCTTCTAACCATTTATGAAGTGCTGCATCGTCGGAGGAGGCCTCACGGGGCTCGTAGCGGCCCTTTCCCTCTCCACCGACCACGAGGTCGTTCTCATGGAACGCCGGCCCGTGCTCGGGGGATGCCTCTCCTCGATCGACCGCGGCGACTACACCATCGAGGCCTTCTATCACCACTGTTTCCAGGGTGACCGCCACCTCCTCGTGCTCCTCGACCGGCTCGGGCTGCGCGGCGAGCTCGAGTGGCTGACCGGGACCACCGGGTACCACGTCGAAGGCCGTTCGTTCCCGCTCTCGACCCCGACCGAGATCCTCTCGTACCCCCACATGAGCCTGCTCGACAAGGCCCGGCTCGGGTGGCTGATGCTCCGCGCCGGCCGGATCGACCGTTCCGGGCTCGACGACGTGACCGCGAAGTCGTTCATCCAGGACAACCTGGGGACGTCGGTCTACACCTCGTTCTTCGAGCCCCTGCTCCGGTCGAAGTTCGGGCCGATGCAGGACCGCGTCTCGGCCGCGTGGCTCCTCTCGCGGATCGCGATCCGCTCGAACCGGTCGCCCGGCGGGGAGCGGCTCGGGTACCTCCGGCACGGCTTCGCGTCCCTGGTCGACCGGCTCCGCCGCGCCGCCGAGGCGGAGGGCTGCTCGGTCCTGACCGGGACCCCGGTCGGGGCGATCCGGCGCGACGGGGCGGGGTGGACCGTGCGTGACGAACGGTTCGACGCGGTCGTCTCGACCGTTCCCCCCCAGCTCCTCGCCTCGATGACCGGACTCCCGCTGGGCGAGGTCCCGTACCAGGGAGCGGCATGCATGACCCTCGCCATCGACCGCGACGTCACCGGCGGCATCTACTGGCTCAACATGAAGGACCGGGCCCCGTACGGGGCCGTTGTCGCTCACACCAACCTGGTGCCGGTCGAGCGCTACGGCGAGCACCTGGTCTACCTCGCCTCGTACTTCGCCGGAGACCTCCCCGAGGGTCACGGCGACCGGATGCTCTCCGACTTCTGCCAGCGGTTCGGCGTGGCGAAAGAAGAGGTCCGGTGGCACCACCTCGAGGTCGACCCGTTCGCGGGCCCGGTCTACGAGACCGGGTACCACCGGCGGATCCCGGGATACGCCCACGACGGTCTGTACATGGCGGGCATGTTCTCGGCGCCGAACTACCCGGAGCGGTCGATGGAGGGCTCGATCGTCGCGGGGGAGGAGGTCACCGCCGCGGTGCGAGGCGCCTCGCATGGATGAGCCCGAGCTGACCGCGGTCCTGCCGGTCTTCAACGACCGCGCCGCCCTCGAGCGGGCTGTCCCTGTCTCGATCGAGGTGCTCGAGGCGTGCGCGGACACGTTCGAGCTCGTCGTGGCAGAGGACGGATCGACCGACGGCTCGGCCGAGTTCGTCGCCGCGTACGCCGAACGCGACCCGCGGGTCCGGCTCCTCCACTCGGACGAGCGGCTAGGGCGCGGGAGGGCCCTGAACCGCGCGTTCATCGCCTCCGGCGGGCGCGTCGTCTGCTACTACGACGTGGACCTCGCCACCGACATGCGCCACCTGGCGCCCCTGGTCGACGCGGTTCGGGACGGGGCCGCGATGGCGACCGGCTCGCGCCTGATGCCCGGGTCCGTGATCGTCAGGTCCGGGGGTCGGGAGTTCGCGAGCCGCGGCTACAACCTCCTCGTCCGGAGCGTGCTCGGTTCCCGGCTTCACGACCACCAGTGCGGTTTCAAGGCGTTCGACCGCGCCCGCCTCCTGTCGATTCTCGGGCAGGTCCGCGCCACGCACTGGTTCTGGGACACCGAGGTGCTGGTCCGGGGCCAGCGCGCCGGGTACCGGGTCGTCGAGCTGCCGGTCCGGTGGACCGAGGGGCCGGGGACCACCGTCAGGCCCAGGGACGTGGTCGAGATGGGAAGCGCGGTCTTCCGGCTCTGGTGGCAGCTCCATGTGGCGTAAGATCTTAACGACCGTGCTCCCGCTCACGATCGCCGTCGCGATCATCGCGTACATGCTCGTCCCGATCTGGACGGACCTGGTCGAGGCGCTCCAGACCGCCGTGCCCGCCCACTTCGTGGTCGCGGTCGCGGTCTGCGTCGTGGCATGGATCCTCCGCGGGTGGCGGTACCGCCTGATCCTGAACGGGCTCGGCGTCCAGCCGACCCTGGGGTTCGCCACGGCATGCATCTTCGTCTCGCAGACGGTGAACCTGGTGGTCCCTGCCCGGCTCGGGGACCTCGTCCGGGTCTTCATCCTCAAGCACCAATTCGAGACGACCTACTCCCAGGGGCTCTCCTCCATCGTGGTCGAGCGGGTCTACGACATCGTCACTGTCGCGCTGCTCGGGCTCGTCTCGATCCCCTTCTTCCTGGAGTTCCCGCCCGAGTACTACGCCCTGATCGTGGTCCCTCTCGTCGGCGGGGCCCTCTTCGTCGTCCTGCTCCTGGTCGTGGGCAGGATCCGGTCCCGGAACCGCCTGGTTCTGGCGATCCTCCAGATGCTCGACGAGATCCGGACGGTCTCGCTCTCGCTGCGCGCGATGGTCGTGCTCGGCGGCGTCTCGATCCTGATCTGGCTCGTGGACATCACGGTCTGCATCTTCGTGGTCCTGATGTTCCAGGCGCCGCTCGACGTCGCGAGCGTCGCCCTCGCGATCGTGATCGGCAACCTGGTCAAGGCCGTCCCGATCACGCCGGGCGGCCTGGGGACCTACGAGTTCACGGTCGCGGCCATCCTCGAGCGCGGCGGGATCCCCCACGTGGCCGCAACCCTGATCGCGTTCATCGACCACCTGATCAAGAACATGGTCACCCTCGTCGGCGGGGTGGTCTCGATCTTCGTCTTCGGGGACTGGATGGTCGGGGTGATCAGGAAGGTCTACGAGAGCAGGGTGCTGAAGGGGGGATCGCTTGGCGATTGAGGCGCATATCCTGGCCGTGGTGGCCTGGCTCGCGGTGCTGAAACTCGTCCAGCTGGCGCTCTGGCCCTCCCTCGCACCCGCCTTCGGCCGGTACGCCTACCCGGTCTCTTTCTCGGGCTCGGTCCTGCTCCTCGCGCTCATCGCGTGGTACCTCGGGCTTGCCGGGCTCCCCGTCCAGCTGGCGCTCGCTCCGTTCCTGGTCCTGCTCGGCTGGCACGCGTACCGGGGGGCCTACACCCGCTCGTCGCTCGGGGGTCTCTGGCGCTGGGACGCGGTCTTCCTCTTCCTTTTCGTCTTCATGCTCGAATGCCGGTTCATCAGCCCGTCGGCCTGGGGCGCCGAGAAGTTCATGGATCACGGCTTCATCGCCTCGATCATGCGCTCGCCCGTCGTGCCGCCGCTCGACCCGTGGTACGCCGGCGGCCGGCTGAACGTCTACTATTACTACGGCTCCTGGATCATGGGCGTGCTGGGGCTGTCGAGCGGGGTGCCGTCCAACCTCGTCTTCACCCTGGGTCTCCCGACCGTGCTCGCGCTTGCCGGGGTCAACTGCTACCTGGTCGGGCACCTCCTCCTCGACCGCTACCGCTGGTTGCCGGTCCTCCCGCTGATCCTGCCCAACCCGGCATCCGTCCTGTACGCCCTGCAGGGGACGCCCCTCTCGACGGTGGCCTGGAACAGCACACGGGTCATCCAGGACACGATCAACGAGTACCCCCTCTTCTCGTTCACCTGGGGCGACCTCCATGCCCACGTGATCGGGATCTTCAACCAGGCCTTTCTGATCGCGCTCCTCGTGCTCGCCCTCGCCTGCTGGCCCCGTCTCGCGGACCGCGCACGCGTAATCCTGATCGGGTTCGTCGCGCTCTCGCTCGGCGCGATGCCGGGGATCAACTCCTGGGACGTCCTGATCTACGGTCCGGTCACCGTCCTCGTCGCGTCAGTCCTCTGGCTCCGCCACCGAAACGATCCCGGTGGCGGACGGATAACGCCGCTCCACTTCCTGGTGGCCGGCCCGGTCCTCGCGATCGCGCTTTACGCGCCGTTCTACCTCTCGCTCGCGTCGTCGGGCATCAAGGGGATCGGCTGGGTCGGAGCCCCGTCGGACCCGGCCCAGTTCCTGCTCGTCCACGGGTTCTTCCTGGCGGTCGCCTACCTCGCGTGCATCCCCGACCTCCGCCGCAGGCCGTACCTGGTCGGCGTCGCCCTGCCGTTCCTGCTCGGCGGCTACGCCGCGGCGACGATCGCCGCCGTCCCGCTCGCCTGCCTCGTCACCCGCATCGCGACCCGCGGGGGCGGGCGGCGGACCGAGGACCTCCTTCTGGCGCTCGGGCTGGGGATCGCGCTCTTCTGCGAGCTAGTCTACCTCAGGGACAACATGGGCGACCAGTACTTCCGCATGAACACGGTCTTCAAGTTCTACATCGCGGCCTGGCTCATGATGGGGATCGGGACCTTCGTCATGGCCGGCCGGTTCCTGGACCGCCCGCCGGTCACGGAGCGGGTGGAGCGGGTGCCGTCGCTGGCGCGGCGCACTCTCTCCGTGGCCGTCCTCGCCCTGCTGCTCTCGGCCCCGTTCCTCGCTGCCGGCGCCTTCACCCACGAGACCTACACGCTCGACGGCATGGCGTTCCTGGACCGGGACCACCCCGGGGACGCGAAGGCGATCCGGTACCTGCGGGAGATGGAGGGTCAGCGCGTCGTCATCGAGGCGCAGGGCGACAACTACTCGTACGCGGCCCGTGTCTCGTCGTTCACGGGGATGCAGGCCGTGATCGGCTGGACGTTCCACGAGTTCATGTGGCGGAACGACTACGCCCCGATCCAGGAGCGGATGACCGACGTCCGCGCGGCCTACGAGGACCCGGGCCGGACCCTCGCGGTGATGGAGAAGTACGGCGCTGACCTCCTCTACGTCGGGGATCTCGAGCGGGAGAAGTACGCCGTTCACCTCCCGGAGAGCGGACTCGAGCGGATCTTCGACGAAGGGGGCGTCCAGATCTACCGGCGCGGGGGGACGTAGAAGGTGATCGGCCTCCCCGAACAGGCGTTCTACGTGCTCAGCTGGCTGGCGGTCCTGAAACTGCTCCAGGTCGCGGTCTGGCCCGCGCTCCGCCCGCTCTTCGGCCGGCTCGCCTACCCGGCCGCGTTCACGGTCTCGCTGTTGATCCTGCTGCCGCTCTCGTTCTACCTCGGGCTGGCCCGCCTGCCGACCTGGCTCGCCGTCGCCCCGCTCCTCCTGGTCCTCGGCGCGGGGATCGCGCGGGGGCAATACCTCCGGGCTGCCTGGGAAGACGTCCTCCGGTGGGACCTCGTCTTCCTGATCTTCTTCCTGTTCGTGCTGGAACTGCGGTACTTCAACCCGTACGTCTCCCACTACTCGGAGCAGTTCATGGACCTCGCCTGGATCGCCTCTATCATGAACAGCCCTGTCGTCACCCCCGCCGACCCCTGGTTCGCGGGCGGGACGCTCGACATCTACTACTACCTGGGCCACTGGCTGATGGCCCAGCTCGGCCTGCTCGCGGGGGTGCCTGCCCGCGTCGTCTTCAACCTGGTCCTGCCGACGGTCTTCGGGCTCTCGGCCGTGAACTGTTACCTGATCGGGCACCTCGTCCTCGAACGCCACCGCTGGCTCCCGGTGGCGCTCCTGGTCCTCGTCAACCCCGAGGCCGTCTCCCGGCTGGTCTCGGGCGACACCCTGGTCGCGGCCCTCGACCACTCGCGGCACGCGATCGAGTACAACCTGACCGAGTACCCCTTCTTCTCGGCGATCCTGGGGGATCCCCATGCCCTCGTGATGGGCATGGCGAACCAGGTCTTCCTGCTCGCGCTGCTCGCCTTCGCCTGGACCCGCTGGCCGGACCTCTCGAACCGCCAGCGGTGGGCCGCGATCGGCCTGGGCGCCCTCTCCCTCGGAACGATGCCGGGGATCAACTCCTGGGACGTCCTGGTCTACGGACCGCTCGTCGTCGCCTTCGGGCTCCTGCTCTGGTGGCGTGCCCGGGCAGCGGGGGACCCGTCGGCGAACCGGGGGCTGCACTTCGGGCTCCTGGTCCCGGTCCTGGCCGTCGTCCTCTACCTCCCCTACCTGTTCGAGGTCAGGCCCGGGTCGATCCACGGGCTCCTCCCGGTCTTCGCGCCCTCGGCGCCGGCGGAGTTCCTTTTGACCCACGGGTTCTTCTTCGCCGTGATCGCGGTTGCGATCGCGCCCCTCGTGTACCGCCAGCCGCTCCTCCTCCTTGTCGCCGTCCCGTTCCTCGGTCTCGGGTACCACTCTGCGGCGATCGCTGCGGTCCTGGTCGCCTACATGGTTCTGCGGGCGCGCCGGACCGGGCGGTTCGAGGACATGGTCCTGGTGACCGGGCTTATGATCGTCCTTGCCGTCGAACTGGTCTACGTCCGGGAGATCTTCGACAACGAGTACTTCCGCACGAACACGATGCACAAACTCTACTATATCGCCTGGCTCCACCTGGGTCTCGGCTGCACGGGTCTCGCGGGCCGGTGGCTCTCCTCCCGCCCGGACCTCTTCGCGGTCAGGCCGGTCATCCAGAAGATAGCCGCGGTCGTCGTTATCGCCGCCCTTCTCGCGTTCCCCGTGGTCTTCCAGCCAGACGTCGGGCGGGACCTGCTGGGGATCACGTTCTCGGGAGGGGACCGGACCCTCGACGGGCTCGCCTACCTGGACCACGACCACCCGGGGGACGCCGGGGCCATCCGGTTCCTCGAGACCCTGCCCGGGAACGACTGCATCGTCGAGGCCGTCGGCGGCGACTACAGCTACGGAGCGCCGATCTCGTCGTTCACCGGACGCCAGACGGTCATCGGCAAGCCGTCCCACGAGCTCCAGTGGCGGACGAACGAGGACGGATGGTGGTGGACGCGGATCCCGGACGTGGCGCGGATCTACGAGGAGCCGGAACAGACCGTCCCGCTCATGCGGAAGTACGGGTGCGGGCTCCTGTACGTCGGGGATCTCGAGCGGGAGAAGTACGCGGTGAACCTGCCGGGGACCGGCCTCGAGCGGATCTTCGACAGAGAGGGCGTCCAGATCTACCGGATCGCGGGCGCCGCATGATCGCGCATGCCCTTCACGATTCGGCCGGTATTTCCCGCCATCTCCCCGCGAATCCCCCGTTTCACATACCTTTATGACCATCCGGCGGGAAAATATATGGACCCATCCTCACTTGCTGATGAGTGATGAAGGAACTACGCAATCCTGAATGAGGTAAGTCATGGCGAAAGGATACGTCCGTTACGAGGCCCCCGAGGAGCTCCAGAACAAGGCACTCGAGGCGCTGGAGCTGGCGAGAGACACCGGCAAGATCAAGAAGGGAGCGAACGAAGCCACCAAGGCCATCGAGCGGTCCACGGCCCAGCTCGTGCTGATCGGCGGCGACGTCGAGCCCGAGGAGATCGTGATGCACCTCGCCCCGCTCTGCGACGAGAAGCAGATCCCGTACATCTTCGTGAACCGGCAGAACGACATCGGCGCTGCCTCAGGGCTCGAGGTCGGGTCCACCGCCGCCGCGATCGTCAAGCCTGGCAAGGCGAAGGAGATCGTGGACGAGCTCGGCGGGCAGATCACCGCGCTCCGCGGGTGACGTGAATGGCTGACGATGGAACGCCGGCAGAGGTGGTCGAGGTGATCGGCAGCACCGGCATGCACGGCGAGGCGATGCAGGTCAAGTGCCGGATCCTCGAGGGCAACAACAAGGGTCGCATCATCACGCGGAACACGGTCGGACCGATCCGCGAGGGCGACATCCTGATGCTCCTCGAGACCGAGCGCGAGGCGAAGAAGCTCTCGCGGAGATAGATCATGGTCGACTCATACACCTGCACGTTCTGCGGCGGGCCGATCGAGCCCGGAACCGGCAAGATGTTCGTGAAGCGGGACGGGACGATCTTCTACTTCTGCTCCACGAAGTGCCAGAACAACCAGCGGCTCGGGCGGGTCCCCCGTCGCGTGGCCTGGACGAAGGCTGGCCGGCGGGCGCTCGGGAAGGAGTAGGCGTGGACCGCACCTTCGTGATGGTCAAGCCCGACGGCGTCCAGCGGGGCCTTGTCGGCGAGATCATCGGCCGCCTGGAGCGAAAGGGGCTCAAGCTCGTCGCGGCCCGGCTCGAACGTCTCCCCGAGGAGCGCGTGGACCGGCACTACGCCGAGCACCTCGAGAAGCCCTTCTACCCCGGGCTCAAGCGGTACATCATGTCGGGCCCGTGCCTGCTGATGGTCGTGGAGGGGAAGGACGCGGCCCGGACGGTCCGCACCCTGACCGGGGCGACTGACCCGCTCGAGGCCGCACCCGGCACGATCCGGGGGGACTTCGGGCTGGAGATCGGGCGAAACGTGATCCACGCGGCCGACTCCCCCGAGTCGGCGGCCCGGGAGATGGGGATCCACTTCCCGGACGGCGTGGTCGAGTACCACCGGATCGACGAGCCGGTCCTCTACGAATAACCCACTTTTCGGGGGCCAAGTAATGGTTCCGGCCTGTTTTGATGGGTGTTTGAAGCGGAAGATCTGCCTGGCCCTGCTCTGCGCGCTCGCCCTGGCCGCGGCCGGGTGCACGGGGACGGGCCCCGACACCGCGACGCCCGTCCCGACGGCGTCCGCAGACGGCGACCCCGTGAACAGCACCCTCGCGGCCTTCGCGTCCGGGGTGCAGTCCACGCTCGACCGGCTGGACGCCGGCACCTCGGCAGCGGCCGATGCCCTCGGGGAGACGGGCCTCGACGGCGCGGGTGCCGAGGAGGTGCTGCTCAACCTCTCTCGCGCGCACCTGGCCACTCCCGACGCGGTCACGTTCGACCCCGACGGCCGGATCGTGGCCGCGATGCCCGAGGAGTACCGGTTCGCGGTCGGGGCCAACATCCACGGAGAGCCGAACGTGCGTGCCGCGCTGAACGGCACCCCCGGGCTGAGCCCCCGGATCAACCTGGTCGAGGGCTTCCGCGGGGTCGCGCTGGCACACCCCGTCCTGAACGCGACCGGGCTTGCCGGCGGGGTCTCGCTCGTGATCCAGCCGGAGCGGCTGCTCGCCCTGGAGGCGCTCGGGGCGATGGGCAACGCCACGCTCGCCCTCTGGGCCGTCCAGACCGACGGCACGATCATCCTGGACTCCGACTCGAGCCTGATCGGCAGGACCCTCGCGGACGAGACCCGGCACGGCGACGCATCCGCCCTGGGAGAGGTCGCCCGGGAGATCCTCTCGACGCCGTCCGGCTACGCCCGGTACCGGGCCAACGAGACGGCGGGCGTCGAGGGCTCGATCGCCTGGGACACCGTGGGGCTGCACGGGACGGAGTGGCGCCTCGTGGTGAACAGGGAGCAGTAGGGGGCGTAGCACCGGTGCCTCCCGGCGTTCCCGCGTGGCGGCGCCCGTCGCGACCCCTCCCGCCCGGCACCCGTCCGGACCGCACGGGTGCCGGCGGACATCGGGTGGTATCATGACCGTTCGCGAGCTGATCCGGTGCAGGGGCCACCCGCTGGTCTCGTCGCGCCACCGGACGACCTTCGAGCTGACGAAAGAGCCGGAGCTGACCCGGGCCGGCGACTGCATCATCGGCGTCGGCGCGGACAGGGGGGCGGCGGATCTCTCAGACGCGTTCAGGAGGGCCCTGCAGCGGGAGGGGGCGATTCTGGTCACGACGCTCCGCTGCGACGGTATCGAGGTCAGGGTCCGCTCCGAGGGCCACCCCGGACTCACGCTCGACCACCCGTCCGACCTGGTCTGGCGCCGCTCGGAATACATCGACGGACGGACGATAGGGATACGGTCGAGCAGCGTGGCGCGGACCCTCCCGCGCGAGATCGTCGAGAGGCTCCGCGCGGGGATGCTTCTCGAGGCCGAGCTCGAGATACCCTAGTCCCGGCCGAGCTCTCTGATCTTCAGCTCCGCGGTCGCGAGCAGCTCCTCGCACTGCCGCACGAGCACGGCCCCACGCTCGTACAGCCTGATGCACTCGTCGAGCCCCGTCTTATCGTCCTCGAGCTGCCTGACCACGTCGCGGAGCTCGGTCACCAGTTCCTCATACGTCTTCGTCATCGCATACCTCCTCGACACTCATCCTCCCCCTGCCGCGGCCGAAGCGGACCGTGACCCGGTCCCCCGGCGCGAGCTCCGTTGCCGAACGCACCGGCAGCCCTCGCCGCTCGACGATCGCGTATCCCCGCGAGAGCGGCTCGAACGGTGACCGGGCCCGGAGCACGGACGTGAGACCCCCGATCTCGGCGTGCCGGCGCTCGAGCGCCCGCTCCGTCCCGCGCGCGAGCCGGGCCTCGAGGTCGGCCAGCTCCTCCCGCAGGCGGTCGATCCTGAACGCGAGCCGGGAAGGGCGGAGGCGGTCGCGGAGGGTGCGCAGTTCGTCGTCGGCCCGCTCCCACCGCCCCGAGAGGGTATCGACCAGCCAGCGCCGGGCCTGCCGGAGCTCCTCGAGGAGGACGGACCGGTCCGGGGCGACCAGCTCGGCGGCGGCGGACGGTGTCGGTGCGCGGAGGTCGCTCGCCAGGTCGCAGAGCGTCACGTCGACCTCGTGCCCGATGGCCGAGACGACGGGGGTAATGCAGGCCCGGACCGCCCGAACGACGGCCGGATGGTTGAAGGGGTAGAGGTCCTCGAACGATCCCCCTCCGCGCGCCACGATGATCACGTCGACGGAACCGTCGATTCGGGCGATGGCAGCCGCGATCTCGACCTCGGCGCCCTCTCCCTGGACGGCGGTCGGGGAGAGGACGAGCTCTACCGGGTACCTGCGGCCGAGCACGTTCGCGATGTCGTGCAGCACCGCTCCCGTCGGCGAGGTCACGACTCCGACGCGGGCGGGGAACGGCGGCAGCCCTCTCTTCCGGGACTCCCGGAAGCAGCCCTCTGCCTCGAGCTCCCGGCGCCACCGCTCGACCTCCAGGAACTTCTCGCCGATGCCGGCCTGCTCGACCTCTCGCACGTAGAGATTGTACCGTCCGCCCGGGGCGTAGTGGCCGATGGACCCGAACGCGACGATCGACTGGCCGTTCTCGAGCCCTGTCCTCAGGCGGGCCGCGTCGTTCTTCCAGATCACGCACGGGACCCGGGCGGTCCTGCCGTTCTGCTCCCCCGAGAGCGAGAAGTAGCAGTGGCCCGAGGCGGGCCGGCGGAGGTTGGTGACCTCGCCCCTCACGAAGCACTCGATCAGCCGCTCGTCGAGCAGCAGGTCGTCGATGATCGCCGCAAGCTCGCAGACACCGAGCACCCGGCGGGCCGGTGACGACGGTGCGTCGCCACCCGGTTCCGGTGCCGCTCCCCATCCCCCCGAGAAGAGATCCCGCTGGGCAGGCACCATGGATCTTCTATATCGCACGGGTCATCTATAGGTATGTATCGCTGCTCGGCCTCGACCATGTTCTTCCACGAGTATCCGGTCGAAACGATCCTCGAGAGCGCGGAGGCCGCGACGCTCGATTCTGTCGAGTTCTGGCTCGAGACGCCCCTCTTCTGGCTGCCCGGCATGCCGGAGAACGAGCTCGTCGCCGCCCTCGCACGCCACCCCGCGCTCTCCCCCGTCTCGGTCCACGCCCCGGTCCTGGACCTGAATCCATGCTCCATTAATCCTCGCGTGGCCGACGCCTCCGTCGCCTACTCTGTCGAGTCGGTTGCCTTCGCCGACCGGGTCGGCGCCGATGTGGTCACGGTCCACCCGGGTCGACGGACGGCAAAGCGTCCCCCCAGTCCCGACGACCGTCGCCGGCTGGAGCGTCTGGTCGGAGCGCTCCGCGAGGTCGCGGCGGGCGCCAGGGTCCGCGTCGCGATCGAGAACATGGAGAGGAAGGTCAACCACCTGATGACCTCCCCCGACGAGGTCAGGCAACTCCTCGATCGGGAGGAGTGGCTCTGGTTCACGCTCGATGTCTCGCACGCGATGGGCACCTCGGTCGAGGAGGTCGGCCGGTTCATCGATCTCTGCGGCGACCGGCTCGCGAACGTGCACCTCTCGAGGGCGAGCGACGGGCGGATGCACATGGCGCTCTCCGGCCACCCCGACGGCAGGACCGTGCTCGAGATGCTCCGCGGGATCCACTACGCCGGTCCGCTCACGCTGGAGATCGAGGACCTCCGGCTCGACCGGGCGTACTCGGTCGGCGAGAAGGTGGCCCTCATCAAATCCGAGTGTGCGTTCATCCGTTCGGTGATGGGATGACCCGGAGCCCGGTATGTTTATACCGCGCCGCCGCGATTAGGTATTGAACCGCCCACTCTTGCACGGGCGGCCGGTGCCGGCTCTCCCGGCGTGAACCAGATGGTACAGTTCGATCCTCTCTTAGCTGGATATTTCTCTATATGCCTTCTTCTGACGGCCTTCTTCGCCGGGGCGGGCGTCGTGCTCCTCTCGATCTCGCGCCCCCGCGTCCGGACGCTCCTCAACGAGGAACGGTCCGGGGCCCCCGCCCTCGCGGAGCTCAGGAACGACCCGGTCCGGCTCCAGATCACGGTCCTGACCGGGACTCTGCTCGCCTCGTTCGCGGCTTCCACGTTCGCGATGCCCCTCCTCCTCCCCGTGTTCGGCGGTCCCGGCAGTCTCCTCGCCACCGCCGCGACGGTTCTTCTCGTTCTCGTGCTCGGGCTGCTCGTCCCGATACTGGTCGCGGCCCGGTACCCCGACGGGTTCGCCCTCCTGGCTGCCGGCCCCGTCCTCGCCCTCTCGCGGGTCATCTCGCCCGTGCGCCGGGTGTTCGACCGCCTCTCCCGAACGAACGGGACGCCCGATGCGAACGGCGAGCCGGCCGTGACCGAGGACGAGATCCGGGAGTGGATCGACGTGGGCAAGAAGGTGGGTACGATCGAGCAGGACGAGCAGGTGCTGCTCTACAACGTCCTCGACTTCGGCGAAACGACCGCGCGCGAGGTGATGACCCCGCGCATGGACGTCGCGATGGTCGAGGACACCGCCTCGGCCGAGTCGACCCTGACCCTCTTCCACGAGACCGGGTTCAGCCGCCTTCCGGTCTACCACGAACGTGTCGACAACCTGGTCGGCGTGCTCAACATCAAGGACGTCCTGGCAACCGTCGTGACCCGGACGACCGACGTCCCGGTCACCGACCTCGCCTACGACCCGTACTTCGTGCCCGAGACCAAGAAGATCGACGACCTGCTCCGCGAGCTCCAGGTCCGCAAGATCACCATGGCGATCGTCATGGACGAGTACGGCGGGTTCGTGGGGATCGTCACGATCGAGGACATCCTGGAGGCGCTGGTCGGGGATATCATGGACGAGTTCGACGAGGACGAGCCTTCCGTCCAGCCCGCGAGCGAGGGCGTCTACCTCGTCGACGCCTCGGTCTGGGTCGACGATCTCAACGAGAGGGTCGGGGCGGGCCTTCCGACTGGCGCGGGGTACGAGACCGTGGGCGGGCTCGTCATCGACCGGCTCGGGCACATCCCCCACCCCGGGGAGACGATCGTTCTCCAAGGGTCCGGGGTCTCGCTCGTCGTGATGCAGATGCGCGGAAAGCGGATCGTCCGGGTCAAGCTGATCCTGCCGCTCGCGGAACCGCGAGAGAACGGTTAAGCCGGGCCGCTCCGAGTACATGGGCATGATGCGGTGCGCGGTCCTCGCCTCGGGGCGCGGGTCGGACTTCCAGGCCGTCTGCGATGCCGTGGCCTTGGGAACCTGCCCGGTCGACCTGGTCCGCCTGATCACGGACAACCCCTCCGCGCAGGCGATCGAGCGCGCGGAGAGGGCCGGCGTCCTGGTCACGGTCGTCGACCCGGCGTCGTACCCCGACCGCGCGGCGCACGACGCGGCGCTCACCATGGCGATGGTCGACTCGGGGGCGGAACTCTTCGTGCTCGCCGGGTACATGCGTCTCCTCTCTCCCGAGACTGTCCGGACGTTCGCGGGCCGGGTGATCAACATCCACCCCGCGCTGCTCCCCGCGTTCCCGGGCCTCCGGGCCCCGGCGCAGGCGATCGAGCACGGCGTCCGCGTCTCCGGCTGCACGGTCCACTTCGTCAACGAAGAGATGGACAACGGGCCGATCATCCTCCAGTCCTGCGTCCCCGTGCTCGACGACGACGACCCCGGGACTCTCGCCGCCCGGATCCTGGACGAGGAGCACCGCATCCTCCCGGAGGCGATCCGGCTCTTCGCGGAGGGTCGGCTCGCCTGCGACGGGCGGCGCGTGCGCATCCTGCCACCGGCGACAGGCTGAAGACCCGTCGGGGCGCACGGGATCGACGCAGACGGCAGCGATGAAGGGAAAGGGGCAGCAGAGGCAGGCAAAGCGGATCGCGGCCGAGCGGATAGCGCACCTTTTCGAGACCGCGGACCGCCATTTCTCGACCGATCCGGGCATGAGCGACCGGTGCGTGGCGGTGGCGCGTGCGATCGCGATGCGCCAGCGGCTCCGGCTGACGCGTGAGCAGCGCCGGGCCTTCTGTCACGGATGCCACGCCTACCTCAGGCCCGGGTCGAACGCCCGGGTCCGGGTTCGGGAGGGCCACGTCACCGTTACCTGCCTCGTCTGCGGCAACAGGATGCGCTATGGAACCCGACGGCACGCACGACATGAACCGGATGCAGGACCTGAAGCCGACATGCTGGATCGGCAGGCGGGGGATCACCGACACGCTGATCGAGGAGATCCGCCGTCAGGTCCGGGACCGGAAGGTGGTCAAGATCAAGTGGCTCAGCACGGCGGACGTGGACCCGGCGGGGATCGCGGAGGCAACCGGGACCGAGCTGGTGGCGATCCGGGGTCACACCCTCGTTCTACGGGAACGGCGCCGCTGAGCCAGGCGGCTCGAAATGCATAAAAACCCTCCTCTCCTATACGTAAAGACTGTTGCGTGCAGACGTGTTGACAGTGAGGAGACCAGATGACAACGGTATATGACGTTCCGGCAGACCAGCTGATCCCGCGCGTCGCGTCGGAGCTGAAGAGCCGGCCGGAACTCGCCCCGCCCGCGTGGGCCGAGTTCGCAAAGACCGGCGTGCACAAGGAGATGCCCCCGGAGGACCCGGACTGGTGGTTCACGCGTGCCGCCGCCGTGCTTCGCCGGGTTTACATCGACGGCCCGGTCGGTGTGCAGCGCATGCGCACCTTCTACGGCGGGCGCAAGAACCGCGGTTCGAAGCCGAACGCCTTCCGGAAGGGCTCGGGGTCCGTGATCCGCGAGCAGCTCAAGCAGCTCGAGGCGGCGGGCTTCGTCACGAAGAGGAAGGAGGGCGGACGCATAGTCTCGCCAGCCGGGATGGCCTTCCTGGACGGGATCGCCCACCAGGTGAACTCGTCCGCGCCACCACAGGACGCGTGACCCGCGGAGGAGGCACCGATGGCGGATGACGAGCTGGCGGAACTCCGGCGGCGGCGGGCGGCCGAGCTCCAGAGCCAGGCGATGGACCAGCAGCTCGCCGAGGAGGAGCGGGAGAGGGCCCGGGCCGCTGTCCAGATGGCCCTGATGGAGATCCTGGAGCCCGAGGCCCGCGAGCGGCTCAACACGATCCGCCTGACCCGGCCCGAGTTCGCCGCAGGGGTCGAACAGCAGCTGATCCTGCTCGCCCGCCAGGGGCGGATACGGCAGAAGATCACGGACGAGCAGCTCAAGGGGCTCCTCGCGCAACTGGTCCCGGCCAAGCGGGACTTCAACATCGTCCGCAAATGACCCGTGCAGGAGTGCTGTTCAGCGGGGGAAAGGACTCCGCGCTCGCGGCGCTCCTGCTCGCCCCCCACTACGAGGTCGAGGTCGTCACCTTCGCTTCGGGCGACGGGCACCGCCTGGCGGCCGTCGAGGCGGCCGGCGCGGCCCTCGGCCTCTCCTGGCGCCGCGCGTCGTATTCCGACGGGCTGATCGCCGCCGCCGCCGACCGGATCGTCGCCGACGGGTATCCGAACGGAGCGATCACCATGGTGCACCGCGCGGCGCTCGAGGCGCTCGCCCGCGAGTACCCGGTCGTCGCCGACGGCACCCGGTTCGACGACCGCGTGCCGAGGCTCACGGCGTCCGAGGCACGGTCCCTGATGGACCGGTCCGGGTGCTCGTACGTCCGGCCCCTGCTCGGGCTTCCCCGGGCGGAGGTCGAGCGGCTCGCCGCCCGCCACCTCGACTTCGAACGGGGCGAGACCGGGCGGATCCCGAACGGCGACTACGAATCCGCGCTGAGGGCGGAACTCAGGTCGCGCGGGCTCGACCCGGAGCCGTTCTTTCCCGCCGGGCACGAGCAGAGCCTCGTCGTAGGGCGAAAGGAATAACAGGAGGAATTGAGATGTCGAGAGCAACCAAAGGATTCAAGATTCGCCTCGGAAAGGCGACCCAGCAGAACCGTCGAGTCCCGGCCTGGGTGATGGTCCGGACGAAGCGTAACGTTGTCAGCCACCCCAAGCGCCGCAGCTGGCGCCGAAGCTCGCTCAAGGTGTGATCATGGTCGAGAAGCTGAACGAGCAGATCTACGTGATCCCGCTCCGCGAAACGCGGCGGGCCCCGCGGTGGCGCCGCGCCAACACGGCGATCAAGGACATCCGCGCCTTCCTCGCCAGGCACATGAAGAGTGACGACGTCAAGCTCGACGCCTCAATCAACGAGAAGGTCTGGGAGAAGGGGTCGGAGAAGCCCCCGCGCCGGATCCGCGTCCGGGCGATGAAGTTCGACGACGGCCAGGTCCAGGCCGAGCTCGCGAAGGAGTGAGCATGGACCGCACGACGGCCTTCGGCGGGGACCCCCACATCGGGATCTTCTGCCGGGTGCTCGAGGAGATCGCGATCGTCCCGCCCGACGCCCCCGACGAGTTCTGCCACGCGCTCGAGTCCGCGCTCGACGTGGAGCTCGTCCGGACCACGATCCAGGGGAGCGGGATCGTCGGATCGCTCGTTGCAGGCAACAGCCGGGCCGTCGTCGTAAGCGGGCTCGCCTCTCCCGAAGAGGTGCGGGTGCTCGAGGACTACCGCGAGGTCTACCGCCTCGAGGGCGAGATGAACGCGGCGGGGAACGTGATCCTGGTCAACGACCGGTTCGCGGCAGTCCACCCCGAGATGGACCCGGGAACCATCGAGGAGATCGAAAGCCACCTGGGGGTCGAGGTGACGAAACTCACCCTCGGCGGCGTCAAGACCGTCGGCATGGCCGGGCACGCGACCAACCGGGGGGTGCTCGTCCACGCGCGGGCGACACCGAAAGAGATCGGCCGGCTCGAGTCCCTTACCGACCTCCCGATCGGGACCGGCTCGGTCAACATGGGCAGCGGGCTCGTCGGGACCGGTCTGCTCGTGAACGCCCACGGCTATCTCGCCGGGGCCGATACGAGCGGTTTCGAGCTCGGGCGGATCGCAGACGTATTCGGATTTATCGAGGGCTTGTGATGAAGCAGTACAGCGTCAGCGGCACCTTCCGGTGCGGCGATGAATGGAGACCGTTCATGAAGACGGTCAGCGCGCCGAACGAGGCGCAGGCACAGGAGCGGATCATGACGATCATCGGCTCGAAACACCGGCTGAAGAGAATGTATATAACCGTTGACGGTGTGACGGCTCTCAGTGGTGAATGAGGTGGAGCGGGAAATCCAGGTGCTCCAGCACTATCTGAACGAGTACGGCCAGCAGCTCGAGGTTCTCTCGCAGCAGCTCCAGATGATCGAGCACGGAAGGGCGGAGGCCTCCGCGGCCGTAGAGGCCCTGACCGGGATCGACACGGCGGAGGACGGGACGGTCCTGCTGCCTGTCGGTGGTGGGGTGACGCTCCGGGTCAGGGTTCTCGACCCGGACCGTGTCCTCCTCAGCATCGGGTCCGGCGTCGTCGTCGAGCGGCAGAACGCCGAGGCGCGGAGCTTCCTCGAGGACCGGATGCTCGAGATGGAGGCCTCCGCGAAGCGGCTCACCGAGACCCTCGGCAAGATCCAGGGCCAGGCGAACGAGGTCGCGCAGAGACTCGATCAGATCTACCGGTCGGTCCAGCAGCAGGGGCAGGCGCCACCGGCGACCGGGTAACCCATGTTCGAGGGGCTGAGGGGAAAACTCGCCGGTGTCAAGGCGCGGCTCGGGGGCGTGATCAGCGAGACCGCGGTGGAGGTACCACCCCTCTCCGCGTCCGACGAGCCGGTCGACTCACCTGTCGAGACCCCCGTGGCCGTCCCTCAGGGAGGGCCCGCCCCGGAGGAGCCCACCCTCTCTCCCTCCCCGGATGCCGAGCCCCCGTCGCCCGTACTCCCGGCCGAACCAGCACCCGAACCCGAGGGGCGGCCCCGCGGCGGTCTCTTCAGGAGGGCGAAGACCCCCTCCGAGCCGGAGGGGCCGGTCGACGACCAGCCCCCCGCCTCTCCTCTTCCAGCCCCCGCCGACGAGGGAACGGCGGCACGGAAGGCCGGTGTCCTCACGAAGCTCAAGGTCCTGGTCACCGAGCGGGAACTGATCCTGAAAGAGGACGATGTGCGCGAGGTGCTCGACGAGCTCGAACTCGTCCTCCTCGAGAACGACGTCGCGTTCCCGGTGACCGAGGAGATCATCGACCATGTCCGGCGTGACCTCGTCGGCCGCCACCGCCGCTTCCGCGAGTCTCCCGACGAGATCGTGGTCGAGACCCTCCGGAGCGCACTCCTCGACGTGCTCGGGGATGGCTTCGATCTGCCCGCGTTCATCCGGGACCACGAGCGCCCGGTCCGGATCCTCTTCACGGGCGTGAACGGCACCGGCAAGACCACCACGGTGGCGAAGGTCGGGTCCTTCCTGAAGCGCGAGGGATTCTCGGTGGTGATCGCTGCCGGAGACACCTTCCGTGCAGGTGCTATCGAGCAGATCGACATCCACGCCGAACGGCTCGGCATCCGGGTGATCCAGCACAAGCAGGGGGGCGACCCGTCTGCCGTTATCTACGACGCGGTCGAGTACGCGCAGGCGCACGGCATGGACGTCGTGCTCGCCGACACGGCCGGACGGTTCCACAACAAGCAGAATCTCATGCAGCAGCTCGGCAAGATCCGGCGGGTGATGAAGCCGGACCTGGTCTTCTACGTGGACGAGGCGGTCGCCGGCAACGACGCTGTGACCCGGGCGGAGGAGTTCGACCGGACCGTCGGGGCGGACGGGATCGTCCTGACGAAGGCGGACATGGACTCCAAGGGCGGCGCGGCGATCTCGATCGCGCACACCATCGGCAAGCCGCTCGTCTTCCTCGGGACGGGGCAGGGCTACGACGACCTCGCGGTGGTCACCCCCGAGGGACTCGTCGCAGACCTGATCGGTTCGGCGGAGGCCTGACGATGGTGCTCGACCGTCTGGGCACCTCGCTCAAGGACGCGCTCAAGAAGCTCGCGGGCAAGACCGTCGTGGATCGCGCCGCCGTCGAGGAACTGGTCAAGGACCTCCAGCGCGCTCTCCTCCAGGCCGACGTCAATGTCAGGCTCGTGATGCGCCTGTCGCAGTCGATCAAGAGCCGCGCGCTCGACGAGGAGCCGGCGAAGGGGATGGGCGTGCGCGAGCACGTCCTCAGGATCGTCTATCAGGAGCTCGTCAACCTGATGGGGCCGCCGACCGAGGTGATCCTCGGCCAGCAGACGATCCTGATGGCCGGGCTCCAGGGCTCGGGCAAGACCACGACGACGGCGAAACTCGCCCGCTACTTCCAGCGCAAGGGGCTCCGCGTCGCCGTGATCGGGGCCGACACCTTCCGTCCCGGCGCGTACCAGCAGCTCGCCACCCTCTGCCAGCGGATCAACGTACCCTGCTACGGGGACCCAGACGAGCAGGACGCCCGGAAAATAACCCGGGACGGTCTCGCGAAGTCCCACTCGGCCGAGGTGATCATCGTCGACACCCAGGGCCGGCACGGCCTCGAGGAGGACCTGATCCAGGAGATCATCGACCTGAACACCCTCTCGAAGGCGACCCACCGCTGGCTCGTGGTCGACGCGGCCCTCGGCCAGCAGGCGCAGGAGCAGGCCCGGCGGTTCCACGAGGCGATCGAGATCGACGGCGTGATCATCACCAAGATGGACGGGACCGCGAAGGGGGGCGGCGCGCTCTCGGCCGTCGCCGAGATCCAGGCCGGGATCGTCTTCATCGGGGCCGGCGAGACGAGCGAGGACCTGGAGCGGTTCGAGCCGGACAGCTTCATCTCGCGACTCCTCGGAATGGGAGACCTGAAGTCCCTGGTCGAGCGGGCCGAGGAGGCGCTGGCCGAGACGGAGGAGATCGACGTCAACGCCGTCCTCCGCGGCAAGTTCACCCTCCGGGACATGTACAGGCAGCTCGAGGCGGTCAACCGGATGGGCCCCCTTAAGCAGATCATGTCGATGCTCCCGCTCGGCTCGATGGAGATATCGGACGGGGTCTACGAGGTGACCGGGACAAAGATGACCCGGTTCAGGATCATCATGGACTCGATGACCCGGCAGGAGCTCGACGATCCCTCCACGATCAACTCGTCGCGCACGCACCGGATCGCGGCCGGATCGGGGGCGACGGTCGAGGAGGTGCGGGAGCTCCTCAAGTACCACAGGACCATGCAGCGCGCGCTGAAGGGTTTCCGCGGCGCCGGAGGCGGGCGTATGGACATGCAGCGGATTATGAAGCGGTTCTCGGGAAAGCAGTGAGATGACCGTCTTCGCCGTGGTGGGCCACCGGGCCAGGACGGACGCGTCCTGGACGCTCAACGACATGCCCGGGGGCGCGGGGAGGATGGACGTTCTCTGCCGTGCGGTCAACGCCGCGTTCTTCCTGTCGCACGACCTCCGTCGCGACGTGGCCTGCTACCTGGTCCTGCGCGGTGAACCGGGGCCCGGGAAGACGCTCAGGTTCACGGGGGACCGCCTTCGGTACCTGAACCCCGACGAGCGATCGACCGGGTCCCTGATCAAGAAGGCGCTCGCGCTCCCGTGCGGGCCCGAGTTCCGCGAGTCGACGCCGGGCGTCTCGGTGCGGGAGGGGGGGCTAGCCAGGCTCCTCGCGGAGCACGAGTTCGCCCTCCTGGACGAGAACGGCGCCGATGTCCGCGGTGCCGGGCAGCTGCCCTGTGCCTTCCTCGTCTCGGACCACCTGAACCTCGACGACGACGAGCGGGTTCTGACGGCGGACCTGCCGTGTATCTCGGTCGGGCCGCGCTCGCTCCACGCCGACCACGCGATCACGGTCCTCCTCAACGAGCTCGACCGGAGGCAGCAGTGACCGTCGCGGATGACGTGGACGCGATCCTCGCGTACGGCGAGGTCTGCGACGCCTGCCTCGGCCGTTTCTTCGGGAAGAGGTCCCACGGTCTCACGAACCAGGAGCGGGGGCGCGCCCTGCGGGTCGCCCGGGCGATCGAGCGTCATCAGCCATACCAGGACTGTGCCGGCGACTGTATCATCTGCGGGGGCCTTCTCAGCGACCTGGATCTCTGGGCAGACCGGGTCGTTGCCGCGCTGGAGGGGCTCGATTACGGTACGTTCCTGGTGGGGACACGGGTCCCCCCGCTTCTCGCCGAGTGCGAGGAGATGGTCTGGTCGGACCTCTCGCTGACCCACGCCGAGCCGCTGAAGTCCGAGCTGAACCGCGAGGTCGGAAAACGCGTCTCGTCCCGGACCGGGCACGAGGTCGACTTTCGGCACCCCGACGTCGTCGTGCTGCTCGACATCGCCGGCGGGACGGTCGAGGTCCAGGTCTCGCCGCTCTTCGTCTACGGGCGGTACCGGAAGTTCGAGCGGGGGATCCCGCAGACGCACTGGGACTGCCGCTCCTGCCGCGGCGCCGGTTGCGAACGGTGCGGTTTCACGGGCAAGCAGTACCGGGACTCGGTCGAGGAACTGATCGCAGGCCCTATCGCATCGGCCCTGGAGGCAGAGGGCGGCGTGCTCCACGGCGCCGGACGCGAGGATATCGATGCCAGGATGGTGGGGACAGGCAGGCCGTTCATCCTGGAAGTGGTCGCACCGCGCCGCCGGACTCTCGACCTTCATGCGCTCGAGCGCGCCGTGAACGAGTCGGCGAGGGACCGGGTCGAGGTCGACCTTATCCGGCAGACCGTGCGCTCAGAGGTGGAAACCCTTAAGTCGAACCGATCGCATAAAAAATACAGGATTCTGGTCGAGGTAGACGGCGATATCTCCGATCAGGTGCTCGAATCGGCTCTGGCGACCCTCAGGGGTGCCGTTATCCACCAGCGCACTCCGGAACGGGTCGCGCACAGGCGGGCCGACAGGGTGCGTGACCGGACCGTCCTGGATATCCAGTATCTCGGGCGTGAGGAGGGCGGCGTCCTCATCGAAGTTCTCGGCGAGGCGGGGCTCTATATCAAGGAGCTGGTCTCCGGGGACGGAGGGCGGACCCGCCCGAGCCTGTCCGACGCGATCGAGCGGCCCGCGAGGGTGAGCCGCCTCGATGTCGTCCTGGTCCAAGACCCGACGGAGGAAGAAGACGATGGCACATCACAACGGTCCACGGAAGAAGACACGATATAAGTTCAAGAAGGATCTCAGGAAACGGGGGATCCAGCCCGTGACGACGCTGATCCAGCGGTTCGATCCGGGGCAGTCGGTCCACATCGTCTGCGACCCTTCGGTCCAGAAGGGGATGCCACACCGGCGGTTCCACGGGAGGACCGGCAGGGTGATCGAGCAGCGGGGCCGTGCCTGGATGCTCTCGGTCCGCGATGGGAACGCCGAGAAGATCATTATCGCGCGTCCCCAGCATCTCAGGGCACAGCGCTTCTGAACTGAAGCACAACATCTAACTGCCTCGCGGGAGAATACAAGCCTACGGTAGGTCAGGTATGAAGGTCAAGGCGGTGCAGTCCGAGGAGAAGATCACCCTCCCCGAGGTGAGGGAGATTTTGCTCCGGGTGGAGTCCGAGAGGCTCGGCCACGAGAGCGAGATGCTGTTCGAGCTCAGGCGATCGATCGAGCATGCGAACCTGCTCGCGAAGACGACGCCCGATAAGGCGGTGGCCCTCGTCGAGGCACTCTCGGGCCTCGAGAAGATGCGCCCGGAGATCGCCTACCGGATCGCGAACCTGATGCCCCGGTCGCGCGACGAACTGCGCGCCATCTACGCCAAGGAGCGCTTCTCTCTGACCGGCGAGGAACTCGACGAGATCCTCGAGATCGTCCTGGCCCATTTCTGAGGGTGATCCCCCGTGAAGACCGACAAGAAGGAGCTCTACGCCGTCGTCCTCGACGTTCTGATGAAGGGAAACCTCGAGGACCTCAGGGCCGGTTTCCGCCGTGAACCGGTGGTCCAGGCGGTAGGGACCGAGCAGTTCAAGCTCCTCGAACTCGTGCCCAAGAAGATCGAGATCCAGATCCACGACCGGCTCTACATCGGAGACGGTGAGCGGGACAAGATCGAGAGGGTGAAGCGGCGGATCTTCTACCAGGACCTGACGCAGGTCTCGAAGCTCGAGCTGCCGTACGTGATCGAGCAGCTCGTCATTGAGAACGAGCAGAACTTCGTTCAGTTCTTCAACCGCGCGATCTCGATCAGCCCGAAGCTCCATATGCTCCACCTGCTCCCCGGCATCGGCAAGAAGTTGATGTGGGAGGTGCTCGCGACGCGCGAGAAGAAGCCGTTTGAGTCGTTCGCCGATATCGCGGCGCGGGTCAAGGGGATCCCCCATCCCGAGCGCATGGTGATCGAGCGGGTCCTGGAGGAGCTCCAGGATCCCGATGTGAAGTATCACCTCTTCACATCGAAATAATCCCGGCGCGGAGGCCCCGCTCTTGTTTTTTTGCTACCGTCGACGGCACCGTCACGGACGGCCCATTCAGACGGATCCCCGGTGTCACGGCCAAACAGGGCACCTGCCACTGCCCCGCGGTTTTTACCCCGCCTCACCCTTTCCGGACCTCGTTGTAGAGCGATACGACCGATAGGCTGATCAGGTTCAGGGTGGTCGCTGCGTACCACACGTAGGTCTCGATCTCCGGGAGGCGCGCGATCCAGCCCGACCAGAGCATCAGGCAGATGATCACGAACGAGAGCAGGGTGTCGAGCGCGAGGAAGACCGTCGGCCGGCCGAGCCTCCGGCCGACCTGCGCGATCGTGCAGTACTCGAACGGGGCTGTCCTGCCCGCGAGGTCGTAGACGGATCGGCCGATGTTCATCGCGAGGTCGGCGCACGCCCACGCGATCACGACCCAGCCGAACGCGGCGAGGATGTCAGTCCCTGCACGGAGCGCGGACAGGCCGAAGACGAGCTTGAAGGCGCAGAAGGGAATGCCGATGGTGAGGGAGAGGAAGAACGGCCGGCTGAAGAAACGTTGTAATGCGTCGGACTGCTGCTTCGAGGATCTCCCTTCGGCCGGCATTTTGCATTCCCGGGAGAATTGTATCCCGGGCTGCATTAGCGTGCCGACCGGCGGGTCCCGTCACGCCCCCCTCGATCGGTACGGCAGGATGATGCGGGGCCAACCGCGTCCGGACGTGTGATCGAGGCGGTCCGTGTCAATCCGGCAGGTTAAAGAGATATCCTGGAAAGGGCAACCTCGAAAGGATACCATGGGCGCCCGGCACGACCAGCACTTTCTCGTCGATCCGACGGCCGTCTCCCGGATCGTCGGGGCGTACCCTGTCCGGGGCCGCCGGGTCCTAGAGGTAGGGCCCGGACGCGGTGTCCTGACAGGGGCGCTGCTCGGGGCCGGTGCGCTGGTGACCGCGATAGAGTTTGATCGCCTCCTCGTCGAGCACCTCAAAGCCCGCTTCGCCGACGCCATCGCCGACGGCACGCTAACCCTCGTCCTGGGCGACGCCGCACGGTGTCCCTGGCCCGACTTCGAGATCATGGTCGCGAACCTGCCGTACTCGATCTCGTCTCCGGTCGTCTTCCGCCTGATCTCGTCGCCGTACGAGGCGGCAGTGCTGATGTTCCAGCGCGAGTTCGCGGAGAGGATGCGCGCCCCCGTCGGGACGCCCCGTTGCGGCCGTCTCTCGGTGATGGTCCAGACGTGGGCACGGGTCGAGGCCTGTTTCGTCCTGCCTCCGTCCGCGTTCTCGCCGCCGCCGGCGGTCGAATCGATGGTCGTCCGGGTGACGCCCCGCGACCCCCTCTTTCCGATCGCCGACCCCGATATCTACGCAGACGTGGTGCGGAGCCTCTTCATGCAGCGGCGGAAGACCGTCCGGAACGGCCTCCGGGCGGCTGCCGGCGCGCTGGGTGCCAATACCATCGACCGGCTCCTCGCCGAGCTCCCCGAAGAGGTGCTCGCGAGCCGGCCCGAGGAGCTCTATCTCGAGGACTTCGCCACGATCACGAACCTGATAGCGGCGCCCCAGATCGGTACCGGCTCGACACGGATCGCCCGCTGATTATGGTCAAGGAAGTCCGGCGGAATCGAGTTCATTCCCTGCTCCTCCTGACAATGGGTCCTGCTCTTTCTAAGGAACTCCCGCCCCGGTCGCCTCGCGGGGCTCAAATTTGCAGCTGCCCTTCCCGACATCCCGGCAGGGGAAGACGAGCATCGAGATGCCTCTCGCGCCGCATTCGTGCGTAGCGGAGAATATGTCATTGTTCCAGAAGAGAGGATTATCACGCTCCGTCGCCGATCCTTGTCTACATGCGTGTGACCTTGTGGGACCCCGATGACTACGGTCGAAACGCCACGGCTCAGACGGCGTGGGCCGCCGGGCTCCTCCCACTGCTGGCCCTATCGGGGAACGAGGCGATCCTCGACCTCGGGTCGGGTGACGGCCGGGTGACGGCTGGTCTCGCACGTCTCGTACCGGAAGGGTACGTCGTCGGTCTCGATGCCTCGCCCTCGATGACCGCCCACGCCCGCCGAAACCATGCGACGGTCCAGCCCAATCTGGAGTTCGTCCTTGGCGACATGGAGGCGATCCCGTTCCGGGATCGCTTTGACCGCGTCTTTTCGAATGCCGCCCTTCACTGGGCGTGCGACCATGCCGCAGTTGCGGGAGGGATCGCACGCGCTCTGCGCCATGGCGGACGGGCAGTGATCCAGTGCGGAGGTAAGGGGAATGCGGCCGCGATGGTCACAGTCCTCGACGACCTGATCCGGTCTCCCTCGTGGGCACCGTACTTCTCGGATACGACCTTCCGCTATACCTTCCCGGATGACGCGACCTTTCGCGCGCATCTTATGAAGGCCGGCCTCGTTCCGTTTGAGGTCCGCCTGATCCCGATAACGATGACCGTTGCCGAACGCGATGGGCTTGCGGGATGGATCCGGACGACCTGGCTCCGCTACACTGGATCCGTGCCGGATAACCGCCGGGAGGCGTTCGTCCAGGCACTGGTCGACGGCTATCTCGCGCGGCTCCCTCCCGGCCGCGACGGAGCGATCGAGGTCGCGATGGTCCGACTCCAGGCGGTGGCCGAGCGAACATGACCGCCGCTCCCCTCCATCCTGAGGTCTACCCGGTCGAGGAGGACACCCTCCTGTTGCTCGAAGCGGCCTTCGCCGAGGTGCGGTCGGATGACCGTGTGCTCGAGGTGGGCACGGGATCAGGCCATATCGCCGCGTCGCTCGGCGGCAGGGCTGCGCGCGTCGTGGCGCTGGACCTCAACCCGCACGCGGTACAGGCAGCCCGGGCCCGTGGCGTCGAGGTGCTTCGGACCGACCTCTTCGCCGGCGTCCGCGGCCCCTTCGATCTCGTTCTCTTCAACCCGCCGTACCTGCCCACGATGCCGGACGAACGGCTCGACGACTGGCTCGAGTACGCCCTCGACGGCGGTACGGACGGGCGGCGAACCATCGCCCGGTTCCTCAACGACCTCCCCAGGGTTCTTGCGTCCGGTGGGAGGGCGATGCTCCTGGTCTCGTCGCTGACCGGCCCCGGCGAGGTCGCCCGGCTCGCGGAAGCTGCCGGCCTCTCCGGACGAGCCCTGCTCGAACGCCGCATCGAGGGCGAGTCGCTCTTCGTGATCCGCCTCGAGCGGCGAGCCGATCGGGATGACTGAGACCATCCGGCTCGCCGAGTGCGAGCCCCTTGACCTCGACGCGACCCTTGGGTGTGGGCAGGCGTTCCGCTGGCAGCGGGCCGGGGACCGCTGGGAGGGTGTCGTGGACGGACGGTTTCTCCGTTTGCGCCAGGAGGGCAATCTTCTGCACTACGCGGGAGCGGGGGAGTCGTTCGTCCGGCACTATCTCGCGCTCGACCTCGACTTCGATCACGTGCTCGGCTCGATCGATCGGGACCCCGTCATGAGGACAGCTATCGAACGCTGTTACGGCCTCAGGGTGGTTCGGCAGCCGTTCTTCGAGTGCCTCCTCTCCTACCTATGCGCCACGAACACCAACATCCCGGCCGTCCGGAGAAGGGTTGAGGCCCTGTCGGGACAGTACGGCGAACCAATCGCGAATGCCGGGCAGACCCGGTCCTTCCCGTCGCCCGAGTCTCTCCAGGACGCCTCCGAGGCCGATCTCCGTGACTGTAGACTCGGATACCGCGCCAGGTATGCCCGGGCAGCCATCGACAGGTTCAGGGATGATGGACCCCGGATGGCGGAGATCCCGTCCCTCTCACACGACGAGGCGAGAAGACGGCTGATAGCCCTCCCCGGCATCGGCCCCAAGGCTGCTGACTGCGTCCTCCTCTACGCACTGGGGCATCTCGATGCATTCCCGGTCGACGTGTGGATCCACAGGATCCTCAGGCGTCACTACCTCCCCGAGCTCGGCGACAGTCCCCTCTCCCCATCCCGGTACGAGGCCGCGAGGGCATTCGGACGGTCACGTTTCGGCCAGCACGCCGGTTACGCTCAGGTATATCTCTTCAGCATGCGCGCTCGACTCTCGCACGAGATGGGTGAGACGGACGCCGGCTGATGCCGGCATCATCGATCCATCTCTTCAGGATGCCGGATGCGCGGGACGGCATCGGCGATCTGCCGTAATGTCTGCCGTCCCCGCTGCAGGCTGAAATGAAAATCGCCGTTTTTGTCCTCCCGTGACTCCACCCCGACACCCCACTCTTTCAGGGCACGTGCGGTGGCCTCGGCCTGCTCCCAGTTCGGCACTGGCTCGGCGAGCTTGAAGAGCAGGCCGAGAATCAGGCCGCCCACCCATTCCAGCGGAGTTAGGTCCCAGTCGATGCAGTCGGCAAGGCTCGCCTCGTTCGTGTTGAAAAAGAACTGGCCTTCGGCCTCCATCTCCAGCCCATCCAGGATCTCCGCAACGCTGTTCTGCTCTGCGCAGGCGCGGGCGAACGCCTGCATCGTCTGCTCGCTCATTGTGGTTGCCTCTGTGATCACACTATTTCTGCGAACTCCTCTTATGCTGATCCCCTGCGTGATCGATCTGCGCAGACTCTCTTGTGTTCTTCACTCCGCATTAGTGCTCCGTCCCCCTTGTCAATAAGTTTAATCAATTAGGCGCCCATTTACGATCACACCTCTCAGGCAGGGTTTCATTTACTCGCGAAATCTGGATTATCAAGATCATATCCTCCCCCCGGAGTAAATCAGATGTATTCGCGCCGCAACATCGCTCTTGTCTTTCATGATTATACCGATGAGAAGACCGTCATCTGGGGGATCGATTCGGTTCCCGACTACGTGGATCGTATCTATGTCCTTGGAATGAACGAAGGAAGTGACGTTCATCCTCCTGCCTGGGACGACCTGCCCGTGCGGCGCCCCGATCTTATTGTCAATGGTAATTATTCAGTTACTGCCACCCGAGCATATTCACCAAGCGTTTCAATCAATCGATCAAAGAGATCGGCGTCCCGGTAATTATACCTGAACTCCAGTTCCTTGAGGTAGAACGGGAACCTCGCCGGGTTTACCCCATGGTATTTCATGAGACGTTCCTTGGCGAACGACCAGAATCCTTCGATCCCGTTGATGTAGACCTTCCCATTGGCGAATCGTTTACTGTGATCAATCCGTTTGTGACGAAAGCCATAGGAGACCAGGCCGTTGTAGCTTTGAAATCGATCCGTGTACACCAGGCTGCCGCGTTTCACCTTCTTGATGGTGAGTTCAAGGAGTGTCTCTCCTTTCACGTTCTGCACGACCTCAACCCGTACCTTCCCTCCTCGTTCGAGGATCCCGAAGACCGGTACCTTGCCGGCGGCACCTCGCCCCCGTTTTCCTTTTCTCCG
>JAAYEG010000001.1 GCA_012728895.1 Methanospirillum sp.
ACGACAACGTCACGTTCCACCGCGTGATCGACGGGTTCATGATCCAGGGCGGAGACCCCCAGGGCACTGGCATGGGTGGTCCCGGCTACACCATCGCGGACGAGTTCCCCGCCGGCAGGCCGAACCGGAACGACCGGGGCACGATCTCGATGGCGAACGCCGGGCCGAACACCGGCGGCTCGCAGTTCTTCATCAACCTGGTCGACAACAGCTACCTGGACGGCAAGCACCCGGTCTTCGGGCGGGTGACTGCGGGCATGGACGTGGTCGACGGGATCGCGAAGGTCAGGACGGACGCCAACGGCCTGCCCCTCGAGCCCGTCGTGATCACCTCGGCCCGCATGGCCTGAACACCCCTCCCTTCTTCCCGGCCCCGCCCGGCAGGCCCGCCGGCGTCCGCAGGACCGGGGCCTATCCGCGAAGCCCCCGCTCCGCCGGGACCACACCGACCGATGAGTTTATGGTCTCGACCCCGCAGCTGATCCGCAGGAGACGGGATGTCGTACATGGAGGTCCCGGAGGCCTCCCCGGCCCGGGTCCCGCGCGGGACCTGCAAGCTCTTCGGGGCGATCAAGGCGATCGGCACGATCCGAAAGAGCGCCGTCCTTGTCCACGGCCCCAGGGGGTGCGTCTACCACATCAACTACATCCTGGGAATGCGGGGCGACCGCCCGTCGGAGGTCTACACGACCGCGCTCGACGAGCACGACGTGATCTTCGGCTCGGAGGACCGGCTCAGGGAGGCGATCGAGTACCTGGACCGCGCTCTTTGCCCCGAGCTGATCTTCGTCCTCTCCTGCTGCGCCTCCGAGATCATCGGCGAGGACGTCGCGTGCGCCTCCCGCGAGGCTTCGACAGGCGCGAGGGTGGTCGCCATCGCGGCAGGAGGCTTCGAAGGGGACTTTCACGACGGCTACAGCGAGACCCTCCGGCAGCTCGTGGACCAGCTCGCCCGGGCGACGGTCCGGGTCGACCCCCTCGCCGTCAACCTGGTCGGCATGCTCCGGGCCGGGCCCGACCTCGAAGACCTGCGGCAGCTCCTCTCGCTCACCGGTGCGAGGGTGAACGCGGTCCTCACGGCGGGGGCCTCGCTGGCGGAACTCGAGCGGCTCAGTGACGCCGCGCTCAACATCGTCGTCTGCGAGCCCTCGGGGACGGAGGCGGCGAGAAGGCTCGAAGACCGGTTCGGGACCCCCTGGATCGTCGAGGAGTTTCCGATGGGACAAAAGGCAACGACGGGGTTCCTGGAGCGGGTGGCGCGAGCGCTGGGGCTCCCGGCGGGGACCTCGCATCTCCCCGCCGAGGAGGTACCTGACCTGAAGGCCCTCAGGGAGAAACGGATCGCGATTGTCAGCGGCCCCACCCGCGCGGTGGCGGTAACCCGCCTGCTCGCGGCGCACGGCGCTCTCCCCAGGCTGGTCGCGGTCGAGTTCGACCCGTCCGTGCGGGAGCGGATCGAGCGGATGCTCGGATCCGCCGGAGAGGTGCTGATCGAGCCGGACCACGAACGCATCGTCGAGAAGCTCAGGGAGCATGGGATCGACCTGCTGATAGGGGGGATGCTGGAGCTGCCCGTCGCTAGATCGCTCGGGATCGGGCACGTCGACGTCATGCACGGGAGCCAGCGGACCGTGGGGGTTCCCGGCGCGGAGAACCTCCTACGGCTCCTCTGCAGGGCGGCGCGCGAGGTGCCCACCCCATCCTCCCAGCCCCGGTGAAGAGCGCCGGCGGGGCCCGAAGCCCCCGGTGGAACCCGGTGTAACGGCCCCCCCGCTCGTTCGCATACACGCAAATATTTATCACTTCTTTCGGCGAGAGATCCTGATAACGAGGCGAAATAATGAGTAAACCGGTACTTATCGACTTTTACGCCGAATGGTGCGGGCCCTGCAAGATGCAGACCCCGATCATCGAGAAGGTGAAAGAGGCCTTGGGCGACCAGATCGAGGTCCGCACGCTCGACGTCGACCAGCACATGAAAGAGGCCCAGGACTACCGGATCGCCGTGGTCCCCACGCTCGTGATCGAAAAGGACGGCAAGGTTATCCGGCGGCTCGAGGGCGTCACCGGCGCCGCCGAGCTCCAGCAGATCCTGGCGCCGCTCGTCGCGGAGTGAGGACCGGCGCTCCCTGCGCGCCGGTTCCCGGTGCGGCGCAACCCGGAGGGATCATTCTGCCCGGCACCGTTCCCGACGCCGAACGGGTCTCCGCCGTCGTGGACGCCCTCCGCCGGCGCTACGTGCAGATGGAGTGGTGGGCCGCACCACCCGAGGAGGTGATGATCGGGGCGGTCCTGGTCCAGCAGACACGCTGGGAGAACGTCGAGCGGGCGATCGGGGAGCTCCGCGCCGCGGGACTCCTCTCCCTCCCGGCGATCGACCGGGCGCCTGCGGAGGAGATCGAGCGGGCCGTGCGGTGCTCCGGCTTCTTCCGGGTGAAGACCCGGCGGTTGAAGGCCCTCGCGCGCCACGTGCTCGCCGAGTACGGATCGGCGGAAGAGATGGCCCGGGCGGAGACCGCAGCGCTTCGCCGCGGGCTCCTTCTGGTCCCGGGCGTCGGCGAGGAGACGGCCGACGCGATCCTCTGTTACGCGTTCTCGCGGTGCACCTTCGTGGTCGACGCCTACACCCGCCGCGTGGCGTCCTGCGCCGGGATCGAGGCCTCTCCCAGACAGCTCCGCGCCCTCTTCGAGGCCGTCCTGCCCCGCGAGAATGCCCGGTACCGCGAGACCCATGCCCATATCGTGGAGTACGGCAAAAAGGATTGCAGCAGAAGGCGGTGCGACGCATGTTTGATACGGAGTTTGAAAGGATCGGACAGCGACTCGCATGCGAGGGGCTCGTGAGCGCGAGCGCCGGCAACCTCTCGGTGCGCAGCGGGGACGGGCTCGCGATCTCCCGGGCGGGGTGCTACCTGGAGGAGCCGGGCGCCCCCGTCCAGGTACCGATGACGGGAGCCGTGCCCCCGGGGACGTCCTCGGAGTACCGCGTCCACCGGGCCGTCTACCGCGCGACGCCCTACCGGGCGATCGTCCACGCCCACCCCGTCCACGCGGTGGCGGCCTCGTTCCTCTTCGACGAGATCGTGCCGCTGGACTCGGAGGGCGAACTGCGCTGCCCCCGCATCCCGGTCGTCTCGGGCCCGCCGGGCTCGGACGATCTGGCCGAGGCGGTCGCGGGAGGGCTCGAAAAGGCCCCGGTCGTGATCTCGCGCGGTCACGGGACCTTCGCCGGCGGGGCGACGCTCCACGAGGCCTACCACTACACCGCGCTCGCCGAGCACGCCTGCCGGATCCTCCTCATTCTCGGGGCGCAGGGTCGATGACGGGCCGGCTCGCGGTCATCGGCGGCACGAGCCTCATCGACTGCAACCTGCCGCCCCTCGAGCCCCGCGCCGTGCAGACCCCCTACGGTGCCGCGACCCTCCTCGAGGGTCGCGAGACCCTGCTGCTCCAGCGTCACCGGGAGGGCCGGCCGCCGCACCGGATCAACCACCGGGCCCACCTCGCGGCGCTCGCCCTGCTCGGGGCCGACCGGGTCGTGCTGATCGGCTCGACGGGCTCGCTCCGGCGGGAGATCCCGCCAGGGTCCCTTCTCGTCCCGGGAGAATACGCCTCGCTCGCGCCGATCCCGACGGTCCACGACCACGCGATCGTCCACGCCTCGCCCGGCTTCTCGCCGGGGCTCTCGGAGAGGCTCGCGGCGATCGCACCCGGCGCGTCCCGGGGCGGCGTCTACGTCCAGACGCCGGGCCCCCGGCTCGAGACGCGCAGAGAGATTCGGGCGCTCGCCGCCTGGGGCGACGTCGTCGGGATGACCTGCGCGTCCGAGGCCGCGCTCGCGAACGAGCTCGGGCTCGAGGTGGCCGCGCTCTGCACCGTCGACAACTACGCGAACGGGATCGGGGACCGGGAGGTCTCGTTCGAGGCCGTCGTCGCGGCGGCGCGGGCCAACTGCGAACGGACAGGGGCGATCGTGGCCCGGATCATGCGGGAGCTCTGATGGGATGACAGACAGCGAGGTCTTCGAGACGGGGTCGCCGCTCCTGGTCAGGGGTGTGCGGCACCGGAACCGGGTCGTCGACATCGTGGTCGGCGACGACGGGATCATCGCTGCGATAGGCGAAAACGCGGGGCAGCAGCACGAGGCGGACCGCGTGATCGAGGGGGCGGGACGAATCCTTCTGCCGGGCCTCGTGAACACCCACACCCACGCGGCGATGACGCTCCTGCGCGGGTACGCGGACGACATGCCGCTCCAGCCCTGGCTCGCCGAGCGGATCTGGCCGCTCGAGAGCCACCTGGACGCAGACGACGTCTACTGGGGGACGCGGCTCGCCTGCCTGGAGATGATCACGACCGGCACGGTCGGGTTCAACGACATGTACTTCTTCATGGACGCCGCGGCGCGGGCCGTGGACGAGGCGGGGCTGCGGGCACAGCTCAGTTACGGTTTCATCGACCTGGGCGACCCCGGCAGGCGCGAGCAGGAGCAGCGGGCCACGGAGGGGCTCGCGGACGCGGTGGCCCGGATGAACAACCCGCGTATCTCGGTCGCCGTCGGCCCCCACGCGGTCTATACGGTATCGCCGGAGGGGCTCGACTGGTGCGCCGGGTTCGCCCTCGAGCGCGGGCTCGGGGTCCACGTCCACCTGGCCGAGACCGAGCAGGAGGTCCGCGATGCCGTCGCGCAGGCCGGAATGCGGCCCGCCCGGCTCCTCGACGAGGCCGGGCTGCTCGGCCCGCGGACGGTCGCCGCCCACGGCTGCTGGCTCGAGCCGGACGAGTGCCGGCTCCTCGCCGAGCGCGGAACGGCTGTCTCGCACAATCCGTCTTCCAACATGAAGCTGGCGACCGGGCGGGCGATGCCCTACCCGGCCCTGAGGGCGGCGGGGACGCGGGTCGCCCTCGGCACGGACGGCTGCGCCTCGAACAACGGCCTGGACCTCTTCGGCGAGATGAAGACGGCGGCCCTCCTCCAGAAGTTCGCCTGGAACGACCCGACCGTGCTCCCGGCCCGGGAGACCCTCGCTCTTGCCACCCGCAACGCCCACGCGGCGCTCGGGTTCCCCGGGGGGCGGCTCGAACCCGGCATGCCGGCCGACCTGGTCCTGCTCGAGACCAGGACCCCCTGCAACACCCCGCTCCACAACCCGGTCTCGAACGCGGTCTACGCCTGCACGGGCACGGTGGTCAGCACGACCGTATGCGCCGGGCGGGTGCTGATGCACGAGAGAGTCGTCCCGGGGGCCGGGGAGATCCTCGCCGGCGCCGCCCGCGCGGCGGCTGAGCTGATCGCCAAGAGCCGGGGAGAGGCCGACGACTGAGGAGAGAACGGCCGGGCAGGGGGCTCAGGCCGTCTCGATCCGTGAGGCATCCTCGAGTCCGAGCTCGTCGATCGAGATCTCCCGCATCCTGAACTTCTGGATCTTGCCCGAGACCGACATCGGGAAGTCGTCGACGAACTTTACGTACCGCGGGATCTTGAAGTTCGCGATCTTCCCGACACAGAACTCCCGGATTTCGTCTTCGGTGGCGCTCTCTTTCTCCCTGAGCATGATCCAGGCCATCAGCTCCTCGCCGTACTTCGTGTCGGGCACGCCGATCACGTAGACATCGCTCACCTTCGGGTGGTGGTGGAGGAACTCCTCGATCTCGCGGGGGTAGATGTTCTCGCCGCCGCGGATCACCATGTCCTTGAGACGCCCCTCGATCTTGAGATACCCCTCCTCGTCCAGAGTCCCAAGGTCGCCCGTGTGGTTCCAGCCGTTCCGGTCGAGCGTCAGGTGCGTGGCGGAGGGATTGTTGTAGTAGCACTTCATGACCATGTACCCGCGCGCGCAGATCTCCCCGACCTCCCCGCGCGGAAGGATCTTCCCCGTCGCCGGGTCGATGATCTTCACTTCGGCGTGGGGGAAGGCCCGCCCCACGGTCGAGACCCGCCGTTCGATGGGATCGCTGGTGGTTGTCATCGTGATCCCGGGGGAGGTCTCGGTCTGGCCGTAGACGATCACGATCTCGGACATGTTCATC
The DNA here is from genome assembly GCA_012728895.1 of Methanospirillum sp. Lineage (GTDB taxonomy): Archaea > Halobacteriota > Methanomicrobia > Methanomicrobiales > Methanospirillaceae > UBA288. Next base: position 6,031 of record JAAYEG010000001.1, read on the forward strand.
CGGGTGTTCACCTGCTTCATGACCTCGACGGGGCAGGGCGAGCCGGCCATGATCCCGGTCCGGAGGCTGCCCATGTAGTAGTTCGAGAAGTTGGGGTGAGCGAGCTCGGCGATGAACATGGTCGGGACGCCGTGGAGCGCCGTGCACCGCTCGTCCTGGATCGTCCGGAGCACGGACTCGGCGTCGAAGGCCGGGGAGGGGAGGACCATGGCCGAGCCGTGGGTCATGCAGGCCATGTTCGAGAGGACCATCCCGAAGCAGTGGTAGAACGGGACCGGGATGCAGAGCCGGTCCCTCTCGGAGAAGCGCATCCCCTCGCCGATGATGAAGCCGTTGTTGAGGACGCTGTGGTGGCTCAGCACGACCCCCTTGGGGAACCCGGTGGTGCCGCTCGTGTACTGGATGTTGACCGGGTCGTCGAAGTCGAGCGACGCCGCCCGCGCGGCGAGCTCGTCCTGGTTGACCCCGCGCCCTTTCTCGACCACCTCGCTCCAGCGGAACATCCCGTTATACGGGATCTCGCCCGCGAAGATCGCGTTCCTGAGGAACGGGAACTTTTCGGACTGGATCCGGCCGGCCTTGCAGTCGAAGGCCTCGGGGCAGGCCTCGTAGAACATCCCGACGTAGTCCGAGGTCTTGAACCGTCCCTGGATGATCACGGTCTGGACCTCGGACTGGCGGAGCGCGTACTCGAGCTCGTACGTCCGGTAGGCCGGGTTGATGTTGACCAGGATCGCGCCGATCTTCGCGGTCGCGACCTGGGTCACGATCCATTCTGCATGGTTCATCATCCAGATCCCGACGCGATCGCCCCTCTCCACGCCGAGCGCCATCAGGCCCCGGGCGAGCGCCTCCACCTGCTCGTGGAGGTCGCGGTAGGTCCAGCGGATCCCCTGGTGGACCGAGACGACGGCATCGGCACCGGGATATCGGCCGGCGACCTCGTCGAACATCTCTCCGATCGTCTTCCCGATCAGGGGCACCTCGGAGGTGCCGGTCGCGTAGCTGATCAACCCCATTCCCTGAGAGGTTGACGACGGCTGGATATAGTAGTGATGCCGGGGTGCCGGCCCCCGCCGCCCGCGAGGCGCGTTCCCGGGAACCCTCCCCGCGGAGGGGGAGGGCGGGAGAGGGGAGAGCCGGCCCGGGGGGGGCTCATACCGGGGAGTCGTCCTGAGACTGGAGGGGGTCGTGTCCGGGCGAACCCCGGCGGGGCCCAGGCCAGGAACCCGCCCGGTCCCCGGGACCGAGAAGAGAACCTGCCGCCCGCGGGGAGGGGGATCGGGCTCCCCGGACACCCGCGGGAGGCGGGCCCGTCCGGGCCGGAGCAGGACGACGACAATCATTTTATGCTTCTTCGACGACTTTGGTACCTGCACCGGGGTCGTGGCCTAGTCCGGAATGGCGACGGGCTCCAGCGGTCTCGTGCGGGTGATGAACAATGGGTCTCCTGATTCGTGATGACCCGTTGGAGCACTGACGCACATCGGAGAGACCCGTCGATCGTGAGTTCAAATCTCACCGACCCCACGTTTTCACCCTTCTCCTGGCGCCTCTCTCTTCCGTTCAACCGGCGGGAGCCGGTCAGTACGCGACGCTCTCTCCTGGCGCACCGCACTGGGAACCGCGGGCCGGACGGTTCGGCGATGCCCGGCACGGGCCCCGCACGCACACCCCCCTCTTCCAGCCGCGCCGTCTTCCGTCCCCCCTGCACGACCCGCCTTCCCGAACACCCGGGTACCCCCGGCGGGAGGGACGGGACGGAGTCCGCCGGGGACCGAGACGTCCCGGCCCGTTCACCTCCCCGGGCCCGGGCACCTCTCCCCTGCCGGGAGGCGCGCTCGCCCCTGCCCCCGGGGCACACCCGCCCCGCGTCGGGGGCAACGGAAGCGGATTTTTTATCCCGTCCCTCCCAACAGTGAGAGCAGGCAGGCGTTTCTCGATGTATCTGATAGGAGAGGCACTGGTCGGGGACGGTCCCGAGCTCGCGCACGTCGACCTCGTCGTCGGTGAGAAGGGCGGACCGGTCGGCCAGGCCTTCGTGAACGGGCTCACCCAGCTATCGAAGGGGCACACGCCCCTGCTCGCCGTGGTCAGGCCGAACCTGATGACCAAGCCCGCGACGCTCGTCATCCCGAAGGTGACCCTGAAGCGGGGCGAGCAGGTCCGCGAGATGTTCGGCCCGGTCCAGGCCGCGGTCGCGAAGGCCGTCGCCGACGCCCTCGAGGAGGGGGTCTTCGGCGACCACGACGTGGAGGACCTGGTGATCTTGGCCTCGGTCTACCTGGATCCGAATGCCGCGGACTACAACCGGATCTACCGCTTCAACTACGGCGCGACGAAGCTCGCGCTGGTCCGGGCCCTCGACCGCTTCCCGCCGGCGGAGACGCTGCTCCACGAGAAGGACCGCGCGGCCCACGCGGTGATGGGGTTCAAGGTCCAGCGGCTCTGGGACCCCCCGTACCTCCAGGTCGCTCTGGACCTGGTGGACATGAACCGGATCCGCCACGTGCTCGCGGAGCTCCCCGATTCCGACCATTTAATCATCGAGGCCGGCACCCCGACGGTGAAACAGTTCGGGCTCTCGGTGATCTCCGAGATCCGGAAGGTCCGGCCGAACGCGTTCGTGATCGCGGACCTCAAGACCCTCGACACCGGCAACCTGGAGGCCAGGATGGCCGCCGACGCCACCGCGGACGCGGTCGTGGTCTCGGGCCTCGCCCCCCGGGAGACGATCGAGAAGGCGCTCGCGGAGGCGAAAAAGACCGGGATCTACTCGATCATCGACATGCTCAACGTCTCCGACCCGGTGGCCGTTCTGGGCGGACTCGCGGTGAAGCCCGACATCGTCGAGCTCCACCGCGCGATCGACTGCGAGCAGGACGGCACCTGCCACGTCTGGGGCAACATCGACGCCATGCGCGAGGCGGCGGGCGGCAGGCTCCTGGTCGCGACGGCCGGCGGGATCCGGGTCGAGAACGTCCGCGAGGCGCTCGCCGCTGGCTCCCAGGTCATCGTCGTGGGACGGGCGATCACGGCATCGAAAGACGTTCACCACGCCGCCGAGGAGTTCCTGGAGCAGCTCGGCCAGCCGGAGATCGACCAGTTCCGGGTCAGAACGGACTTCTAGGCCGTCGTCCGCAGATCAACAATAACAAAATCGGGCATCCTGGGAGAGGGCTCAACCATTCCTTTCGCCCTCTCCCTTACACCGATCGTATCACAGTCCCGATCCCGGGGAGCTCCGCCTTTTTCGGCACGGGGTCCGCGCTAGGCGATCCGGCGATGGACCAGGACCAGGAAGACCGCGTCCCACGGCTGCGGTCGTGGCCACCGCCAGGGACGCTGGAGAACCGGCGGGCGTCCGTGTAACCGGGTAAACCGAAGGATCTGATAGACCCGTTCGCGGCTGACAAGGTAGCGTGCGGCGATGGACGAGACATCATCACCACGATGATAAGAGGAGACAGGTTCCCCGGGGTCATCGGCCGCCAATTTTTACATGCACCCTTTCTCACCGGGTGTCAAGAAATTATGAGATCCTACAGTACGCCGCGCGACTTTCGGCCCTGCAGCAGGGCCGTCGGGCAGTCCCACCGCGGCGAGGGCTGATCGCCGGCTCTCTGTAGGGTCCCGATAGTCGTCCCCGGCCGATTCGAACATCCCGGAGCGACACGATCCCGGCGAACGGAGCGGTGAACGATCGCCCAATCCGGGATCGCGGCACCTTCGCTCTTCAGCGGGCGCTCTCCACCAGGCTCCGGGCGAACGCTGCCGCACGCCCGAGGTCGCCGGCATCGGGGTGGCCCCTGTTCAGCCCCCCGAAGTACTTCAGAAAGACGTTCGTGTTCCACCCCGCGCAGGCGAATTCGCCGACGACCGCGTACCCCTTCGCCAGCAGCGCCTCCCGCATCCGCGAGTGGTTCTTCGAGACGAACTTATCGCCCGCGGCGACGGCGGGGGCCCCGTAGGTCGAGAAGAGGAAGGCTCTCCGGCCGTCGGCCCGCGGAAGCCGGCCAGCCAGGTCGAGCAGGGATGGGTGGAACGTCGCGTGGTAGATCCCCGAGCCGAACCCGACCAGGTCGTACGCCGCGATCTCGTCGGGCCCGACCTCCTGCGGTGTCTTAACCGGCGCGCCGAGCACCTCCACGATGGCGCGGGCGACCTTCTCCGTGTTCTTGTGATGATACGAGCAGACGACCACGAGCGATCGCAGCGCCTCTCCTCTTCCGGTCTCATCCAGTTCCATCCCGTTCACCTTCCGTCCAGTCCTGTCTCACGGTGACCACGACGTTCCCCCGCTTGTGCCCGTTCGCTCCCGGGAGGAGGCCTCCGTCGCTGCGGGCGGGGCGAAGAGGAACACGATTCCGGCACGGCCCAGGGCGCTCCCACCACTACCCGATCCGATCGGCCGGGGGAATGAGCGCCTTGAGGCACCTGGCAATTTCGCGCCGTCCGCCTGGAGCGGTCGAAAAGACACGGCTTTTCGGGGAGAGCCCCCTCCAGGACCCCCAGTCTACCGCTCCCCGACCTCGACCGACTCCCCCGGCGCGAGCACCGCGACGCGGATGTCCGTGGTGCGCTCGAGCGCCTCCTTGAACGGAACCGGGTCCTGCACGATCGGCGGCCAGGTGTTGTAGTGGATCGGGACCACGAGCGGCGCGCCGACCCACCGGGCCGCGCACATCGCCGCCGCCGGGTCCATCGTGAAACGGCCGCCGATCGGGAGCAGCGCCACGTCCGGGGAGTACAGCGCGCCGATCGTCTTCATGTCCGAAAAGAGCGCCGTGTCGCCCGCGTGGTAGACCGTCACGCCGTCCATCTCGACGACCATCCCCGCTGCGTCCCCGCCGGGAAGCCGTTCGCCGTCGATCTCGAGCGCGTGCGAGTGCACGGCCTGGGTCATCGTCACCCTGACGCCGTCCACCTCGACCCCGCCCCCCGCGTTGATACCCTCGGCGGAGAGTCCGCGCTGCGCGAGCTCCTTGGCGATCTCGTTCGTCGTGACCGTCGGCCGCGCGAGGCGGAGGGTTTCGCCGAGGTGGTCGAAGTGGCCGTGCGTCACGACAACGAGGTCGGGGTCCCCGGGAAGTGTCTTGTTCAGGACGTACGGGTCGATCAGGACACGCCTCGTCCCCTCCAGGAAGACGCAGGCGTGCTCTATGTATGTGAGCCGCATGAGGAAGGGATCCGCGGCAGAACGATATGGAGATAGCGGTGAGAAGGGGGGATCAGGAGATCTCGATCAGCTCCGCCTCGGTGATGTCGATCGCCTCCCCGAGGCTGTCGAGCGTCGCCGAGCGGGTCATCTGCTCGGAGAGGTCCCTGTCCTCCATGATGTCCCGGATCCGCTCCAGGTAGGGGTCGAGCGAGGTGTCCTCCTCCTGCTCGATCACGTGGCGGTACTCGCGGAGCGTCGACGGCGAGACGGAGAGGCGCTCGGCGATCTCCTTCATGTTCACCCCGGCATCGATCATGTCCCGGAGCTCCTGCCGGTCGAACGGCATCCGGAAGTCGAGCTCCCGGAAGAGCTTGAGCCGTATCCGTGCCCGTGCGACCGTCTTGGAGAGCTTCTCGTCCCCGAGGTCGCGCGCGATCTCGGTGTCGTTCTGCCCGGCGTAGAAGTCCGAGACGAGCTTGGCGAGCTGGAGCGGCTTTAACTTGGTGGTGAAGTAGCCCTGGTCGAGCACCTCCCGCATCACCAGCGCGATCTCTCGCTCGACCGCGTCGCGATCCCGGAGCGAGCCATGAATCTTTTTCATCGGTTCAACGATCTTGGTCTTGCTCGTGATGTTGGAGAAGAGTTCCAGGAGCTGTGCCTTGCGTCGTTCCTCAACCGCCATGATGCACCAACTGTCCGATACGCAATAGTAAGCAGGGGTATAGTAGTTAAAACTTCGTATTTTCACGCCCCGAAAAAATCCAAAAATTCCTGTATTATCCGCCGATCTCGCTGGAGCGGCGCTCGACAGGGCACGGAACGCTCGTCCGTCAACCTTTTATGCCCTACCCCTGGGGTTCCGGTGTAATGGACCGGCTGAGGTAATATAGTTTCCGGCTCTTCCGAGGGAGACGGGGGCTGTCCCGGGTTCCGGGCGGGCACCGTTAAAACTGCCTTAAATATGGTGCGGCCGAATATTAGGGAGAGACGGATCTCATGGCAGCGGACGCATACGAGCGGGTGATGGACCTCGCGCGGCGCCGGGGCTTCATCTGGCCGACCTCGGAGTGCTACGGCTCGGTCGCCGGGCTGATCGACTACGGCCCCCTGGGCGCGATGATGAAACGGCGGATCGAGGAGTGCTGGCGCTCCCTGTACGTGGTGCAGGAGGGGTTCTACGAGATCGAGTGCCCGACGATCGGGCAGGAGGCGATCTACGTCGCGTCCGGCCACGTCAAGGGGTTCACCGACTGGATGGTCCAGTGCCCCCACTGCACCGAGTACCTGCGCGCAGACCACGTGGTCGAGGGCGGCGGACGCTGTCCGAACGCGGCCACGCTCGACGAGGAGGGGCTGAAACGGGAGCTCGAAGACCTGGACTGCCCGTCCTGCGGCGAGCGGTTCGGCGACGTCGAGGTCTTCGCCTTCTCCCTGATGTTCAGGACGACGATCGGCCCCGGATCGCAGCGCACCGCGTACCTGAGGCCCGAGACCGCCCAGGGGATCTTCACCGACTTCTCCCGCCTCCTCAGGTTCTACCGCGACAAGCTCCCGTTCGGCGCGACCCAGATCGGCAAGTCGTTCCGGAACGAGATCTCGCCCCGGCAGGGGATGATCCGCCTGCGCGAGTTCACCCAGGCCGAGGCCGAGATCTTCGTCCACCCCGCGAAGAAGGCGCACCCGAACTTCGGGCGTTACGCCGCCTACCGGATGCCGCTCCTCGCGGACGCGCAGCAGCAGGCCGGTGCCCCGGCCGTCGAGATGAGCATGGCCGAGGCCGTAGCCTCCGGCACCGTCGCGAACGAGTACGTCGCCTACTACCTGGCCCTCACCCACGAGTTCCTGGTCAGGGTCGGGGTCGCACCCGGGCGGCTCCGGTTCCGGCAGCACCTCTCCGACGAGCGCGCCCACTACGCCTGCGACTGCTGGGACGCCGAGTGCCACTCGGAGCGGTTCGGCTGGGTCGAGACGGTCGGGATCGCCGACAGGACCGATTACGACCTCCGGGCCCACGCCGCGCACTCGGGCGAGTCGTTCACTGTCTTCATCCAGTACCCCGAGCCGGTCCGCCGGCGCGAGACCCGGGTCGTCCCGCGGATGGGCGCGCTCGGCCCCCGGTTCCGGGGAGACGCGAAGGCGATCGCCGACGCGATCGCGGCGACCGACCCGCGGCTCGCCGGCGGACCCGGGGGGTTCGAGATCGACCTGAACGGCGCCCCGCTCGCGGTAACGCCCGACCTCTACGAGGTCCGCGAGGTCGAGGTCGAGATCCAGGGAGAAGAGGTGATGCCGCACGTGATCGAACCGAGCTACGGTATCGACCGGATCCTCTACTCGGTCCTCGAGCACGCGTATGACGAGGAGGGGATCGAGGACGGGACCCGGACGCTCCTTCGGCTCCCCCCCGGGATCGCCCCGGTCCAGGTCGCGGTCTTCCCGCTCATGGCCCGGGACGGGCTCGACGCGGTCGCGCGCGCGGTCGTCGACGACCTGAAGTCCTCCGGCATCATGGCCGAGTACGACGACTCGGGCGCGATCGGCCGGCGGTACCGCCGGCAGGACGAGATCGGCACACCCTTCGCGGTCACGGTCGACTACGAGACCCTCGAGGACTGGACCGTCACCCTGCGCGACCGCGACTCCATGGAACAGGTGCGGATCGCCCGGGCCCAGCTCGCCGGGACCTGCAGCGCGCTCTGCGCCGGCACCGTCCGCTTCCCGGACCTGGCATGAGCCAGATCCAGCACCCGCTGATCCGTCCCGGCGCCCTCGAGGCCCGCCAGTACCAGCTCGCGATCGCGATGCGGGCGCTCGAGGCCAACACGATGGTGGTCCTCCCCACCGGTCTCGGCAAGACGGCGGTCGCGCTGCTCGTCGCCGCCTCCCGCCTGAAAGAGGAGGGGTCGCGGGTCCTGGTCCTCGCACCGACCAAGCCGCTCGCCGAGCAGCACCACCGCTACTTCCGCGACCTCCTGCTGCTCCCCGGCGACGACGCGTTCGTGCTCTTCACGGGCGAGACCCCGCCGGCAGAACGCGTCCGGGCATGGGAGCGGGCCCGGGTCTGCTTCGCGACCCCCCAGGTGATCAAGAACGACTGCCTCGCCGGCCGGTACTCGCTCGAGGACGTCGCCCTGCTGGTCGTGGACGAGTGCCACCGCGCGGTTGGCAACTACGCCTATACCTTCATCGCCGAGTGGTACGCCCGGACCGCAAAGAACCCCCTCCTCCTCGCGATGACCGCCTCCCCGGGCGGCGATCCCGAGAAGGTGAAGACCGTCTGCGGGACCCTCGGGGTCGAGCGGATCGAGACCCGGGTCGAGACCGACCCGGACGTCGCCCCGTACGTCCACGAACGGACCCTGGAGTTCGTCAGGGTCGACCTCCCGCCCGAGCTCGCCGGCGCCCGGGACCGGATGCACTGCCTGGTCGACCGCCGGATCGAGGCCCTCCGCCGGTTCGGCTTCCAGGTGCCCGACCGGGAGCGGCTCTCGATGCGCGCCCTCAACGGCCTGAACGCGGCGATCCAGGCGCGGATCGCCGAGCGCGACCCGGCCGCGTTCCAGGCAGCCTCGGTCCAGGCCGAGCTGATGAAGCTCCGCCACGGCCTGACGCTCTGCGAGTCGCAGGGCTCGGTCCCCCTCGCCCGCTTCCTCGAGCGGCTCGCCGTGGACGGGGCCTCGGAGGCCGGCACGAAGGCGAGCCGGCGCCTGGCTGGGGACCCCGACTTCGTCGAGCTGGTGGCCTCGTCCCGCTCGTGGGAGGGGGAACTCCACCCCAAGTTCCCGGTCGTCCGGGCCGTGGTCGAGGAGCAGCTCCGGACCGACCCGGAGAGCCGGATCATCGTCTTCGCCTCGTACCGCGACACGGTCCAGGCGCTCGCGGACCACCTCTGCGTCCTGGGGATCCACGCCGAGCGGTTCGTCGGCCAGGCCTCGCGCGACACGGAGAAGGGGCTCTCGCAGCGGCAGCAGATCGACGCGCTCCGCCGTTTCCGCAACGGGGAGTTCCGCGTTTTGGTCGCCACCTCGGTCGGCGAGGAGGGGCTCGACATCCCGTCCACGGACCTGGTGGTCTTCTACGAGGCGGTGCCCTCCGAGGTCCGGTCGATCCAGCGAAAGGGGCGGACCGGCCGTTCGGGCGCAGGCCGGATCGTGGTCCTGGTCACCAGGGGCACCTCCGACGAGACCTTCCGGTTCATCTCCCAGGCGCGCGAACGGGCGATGCAGAAGGGGCTCGAGCGGATGCGGACCCGTGAGCCCGCCGTCCAGGCCGAGCTCCCGGACGGGGCCGTCCCCGGCGAGGGACAGCTCCAGCAGCACCTCGCCGAGTTCATCCCCGATGGCCCGGCGATCGTCGCCGACGACCGCGAGACCCCGTCACGCGTGGTCGAAGCCCTCCGGCTCGCCGGGGCAGCCCTCGAGGTCGCGCACCTCGAGGTCGGCGATTACGCGATTGGGGACCGGATCCTGGTCGAGCGGAAGACCGCCCGGGACTTCGTGGACACGCTCGTCGAGCGGGACCTGCTCGGGCAGGTGCGGGCGCTCGCGGACGCCGTCCCGAGGCCGGTCATGGTCGTCGAGGGGGCCGACCTCTACTCCCACCGCAACATCCACCCGAACGCGATCCGCGGGGCGCTCGCCGCCATCGCGGTCGACATGGGAGTCACCCTCCTCTACTCAGCCAACGAGCGCGAGACCGCCGAGCTCCTCCTCGTCCTCGCCCGGCGCGAAGAGGGGGGCCGGGGCGAGCGGAAGTCCCACCCCAGGAAATCCCGGCGGTCGGTCCGGGACCAGCAGCTCTACGCCCTCTCGGCCCTCCCGGACATCGGCCCCAGGACCGCCCTGATCCTCCTCGACGCCTTCGGATCCCTCCTCGGGGTGTTCTCCGCGGATCGCGCTGCGCTCGCGGCCATCCCGGGGATCGGGGAGAAGACCGCGGCCCGGATCCACGATTTCGTGCGGCAGACCGGCTGATCACCCGAGGAGCTTCCACCCAGTCCTGACGCACCTCATGAGCGCGCGGCAGCGCTGCGGATCGGGCTCGTCCCTGATCCGCTCGAGCAGGCAGGCGAGCGTGGCCACGAGCTCGGCCTCGAGAGACCCGGGGAGAGCGGGGGATGCGGGGGAGGGCGCCGCGGCGGGTGCCGCCCCGGGTGCCTCCCCGGAAGACGCCTCCCCCGCCCGGGCCTCCTCCTGCCGCGCCGCGCAGACCACGCAGGTCGTCTCGCCCTTCTGCTCGAAGAGTGGGCAGCCGCAGGCGGGACAGGCCCGGGCGAGCATCCGCGCGCCCTGGAGCAGGTGTTCCGCCATGATCTCGTCGTCGCTCTTCATCCCGGATAGGTACGCTCATGAACTTATTTATGGATGTATGGGCCACATCTTAGACCATACGAGGGGGATTAGAGAATGGCCGCCCAGGACGAACGCATCGGCACCTGCATCCAGATGCTCCAGCATATCATGGAGGACTCCTCTATCCCGCGCAACATCAGGCGTGTTGCCGACGAGACACGAGGCGTCCTCCTGGACAGCACGAAGTCCGTCGGGCTCCGCGCAGCGACCTCGATCTCCATGATCGACGAGATCAGCAACGACCCGAACATGCCCGTCCATGCCCGGACGCGCATCTGGGAGCTGGTCTCCCGCCTGGAGTCGATCCCGCTCGAGTAGCCGGCCTGGCGAGGCAGGCTCACCCCCCCACCTTTTTCGAGCTCCCGCGGGGTGCGGCATCGCTCCACCGGGCGCACGATCCACCCCCGGTACCCGGTTGTGCTTGAGACCTTCGAGAGGACCCCCGCCGCGGCGCGGGGCGGCGCCTGACCGTCCGGGAGGAGCCCCGTTTGAGGTGGACAGAGGGCCTGCAGCGTCCCCCTCCCCGCGGATCCGACGGCCTTCCACCCCGGGGAGATGACGCCTGGAGATAAGGGCCTCGCGCTGGACGCCGGCAGGCCCCGGGCGGTCTCCCGGGACCGCGCCCCCTCCGTGGACGTGCGCCGGTAACCCGGCCCGCTGGCTACTCGCGGCAGGGAGCCACGGGGACGGGTCGGGCCCGGGGGACGGGTCAGAACTGCCGGGAGGGGCGGCGGAGGGCCGCGAGTCCCATCACCACGATCAGGTAGAACGCCAGCGAGATCAGAACGACCTCCAGGTAGAGGATGCCCCACTGCACGAGCGCCGGGTCGAACGCCATGGGCGCCGCGTGGAGCGGGCCGAAAGCGTTCAGGCCTTCCACCGTCGGGCTCCGGGTAATGACCAGCGAGATGACCGGGAGGGCGATCAGCCCCGCGAGGACCACCCCGATCCCCTCGCGGCGGGTCAGCACCTGGGGCTCGAGCAGCACGAACGGGGTGATCACGGCGACGGCCGGGACGAGGACGGGGAGCACGAACGCCTCGCTCCCGACCACCTCGGGGTGGGCCTGAGTGAACGCTGAAACCGCCAGGGCGATCGCGATCGCCGGGAAGATCAGGAGCATGTGGATCCCCTTGTCGGGGACGATCCTGATGTACTGGAGCAGGGCGAACGCGAGCAGCCCGCCGACCACCGCCTCGCCGAGCCCGAGCCCAAGGAGGAGCAGGATCGCCCCGAACACGAACCCGGAGAAGACCGAGGACATCCGGTCCGCGATCTCATCGATGAAGAGGGCGAGAGCGTAGCCGATCCCGGCCGTGAAGAGCCCGTACACGAAGAGGCCTAGGCCCGCGAACGGCCAGGCCGCCGCGCCCTGGATCCCCAGCGCCCCCGCGAGAGACCAGCCGAGCCCGGTCTCGGGGCCCGGGGAGAGCAGGAAGATGACGGCGAGAGAGACGGCGGTGGCGATCAGTGCCGCGACGAGCCTCGACATGTGGTCGAGGGCGTACGAGAAGACCGGCAGGGGGACGAGCGCCGTGAAGGCGACGATCACGGCGAGGAGGAGAACCCCCCAGCCCTCCTTCCCCTCCGGGTGGACCACGGAGAGCGCGAGGCTGGCGGCCAGGACGAGCAGGACAGGGACCATCCGGTCCCAGCGCCCGATCGAGATCTGCTGCAGCACGTACTCGAGAATGACCGCGAGCAGCAGTGCCGGCGCGATCCAGACCCAGGACGGGTCCGGAGCCAACAGGGTGAGGACGTCGAGTGCCGTGATTAGAAAATACCGGCGGAGAAGATAAATGCCTATGCTTTTGATCGCCGGGCGGGGGAGGGGGCGAGAGCCGGCGGGAGGACAGCGATGGCCCCGCCGTCCCGGATCACCCCGTTCCTTATTATACCCCCCCGGACAAGACACTACTCCTGTCGACACATGACAGAGAAAGCCGCGATCATCGCCGAGATCGGGGAGCAGGCCGTCCTGCTCCCCGCCCTCGTTCAGCAGGCGCTGCTCGCCAACGACCGGATCAAGTACTTTTTCTCGCTTCTCCAGACGGCTGGCCAGCGTGCCGAACAGCCGGGCCAGACCCCGTCGAACCTGCGGGCCGAGCGAGAGGCCGCGAACATCGAGGACCAGTCGCTCGACAGCATCGTCGCCGGCACGGTGCGGGTGGAGGACGGGTCCTACCGGGTCCCCCACCTCGACCGGGTCATGGGCGAGATGCGCCGGGCGACCGACGAGATGGTCCGGCCGTTCCTCGCGGCGGGGCTTGCCGGGGGAGAGGCCTTCCAGGCCCGCGCCCGCCGGCTTCTCGACGGGATCACGACCGACGGCGAGCAGATCACCGGCACCGAGATCGGCGCGATCACCTCGGGCGAGCGCGGGGCCCGGGACAGCCTCCACCTCCTGGTCATGGATCTGCACCGCGGGCTCAACGACCTCCTGGCCGCGCTCGCCAACGAGTCCATCGACGGGGCGCAGGCCTACATGCTCGACGACGACGACGACCGCGACCTCGTCCGGGCGTTCATGCGGGGACTCAACCGGACTGCCCGGCTGAAGTTCGACCACCCGGGCCTCGGGACCACCGCCACCCGCTCCGGCGACCGGCTGGTGATCCAGAACGACATCGGGGTGACGGACGCCCACGTCCTCGTCGTGGCGGTGACCGGGTCGGCCGTCTCGATCACCTACACCGACGTCCACATGCCGCGCCTCACCTTCTTCCAGTCGCTCTTCGACGAGTGGGAGGTCGAGTGGTCCGACACCCTCTCCCGCCGCCCGGGGGGGCTGAAGTCCGCCGGGATCTACCACCTCACGACCGGGGTCTACCGGGGGAACGGTGCCGGGGATGCGGCCACCTTTCTCGCGCACCTCGGGTCCCGCCTCGTCTTCCTCATCGACTGGAACAAGGCCCGGAAGCAGCTCCGGAACTTCCTCCTGAACAAGGACGCGATCGCGGTGATCCGGCGCGCGGCGAACGAGGAGATCGGGCACCGCGGCTTCCTCGTCCTGGGCGGGAGCCGGCTGATCTACGGCGCCCTCGACCTGGCCGCCCGCGTCCCCCTCCGGTACGGCGAGCCCCTCCACCAGGTCCTCGGGCGCGAGAAGACCATGGAGTACCTCTCCTGGACCCTCCGCACCGCGTCGAGGGGGCTGCTCGAAGGGACGCCGCGGATGCTCCTCCAAGACCAGATCCGGACCGAGCTCCTCCGCTACTTCCGGTCCGCCCACGCGGAGCTCCTCGACCGGTGCCTCGAGCACGCCACCCACCTGTACGACGTCGCCGCCGCGTCCCAGAACTCCCTGATCGCCCTCCGGTCGGCCGAGGGGACCGACCGGGTCGCCCGGAACGCGCGACGGGCGAAGGCCTGGGAACACGAGGCCGACATGATCGTCTCGGACGTCCGCCGGTTCTCGCGAAGGATCCCCGACGTCGGTTTCTTCGTGGACTTGATCACGGCCCAGGACGACGCCCTGGACTACCTGGAGGAGGGCTGTTTCTTCTCGACCATCCTACCCGCGGGGGTGACCGCCCCCGGGAGCCTCTCGAGCCTCGAGGAGATGGCCGGGCTCAGCGTCGAGGCCGTCCGTGAGTTCATCCGGACGCTCTCGGCGGCGAAGTACATCAGGGCAGGCTCGACGCGGGACGAGATGCAGGACTTCCTCGCCGCGGCGAACCGGGTGATCGAGCTCGAGCAGGAGTGTGACGACGCCTGGCGGCGGACCCAGCTCCAGGTCGTCGAGGAGTCCGCCCACCCCGGGTTCCTGCAGGTCTCGACCACGCTCTCGCTGATGCTTGAGGAGTCGATCAACTCGCTCATGAAGGCAGTCTGGGTCCTCCACGACAACTTCCTGGAGGAGGTGGCACGATGACCGAGTCGCGGCGGATCGGCTACTTCGGGCCGAACCGGCTCGACCCGCCCCTCCCCGCGAGGCGGTTCGGGAACAAGGCTGCCACGCTCTCGGAGATGGCCGCACTCGGCGTCCCGGTGCCGCCCGGGTTCGCCCTCGCGGTCGAGATCTGCGAGGAGTTCTTCGCGGACGACGGCGTCCTGCCCGACGACGTGCCGGCCCTCCTCGCGGCGGGGATCGAGAGCCTCGAGGAGTCGACCGGGCTCGTGTTCGGGGGTCCGCGCCGCCCGCTCCTGGTCTCGGTCAGGTCCGGCGCCCCGGTCTCGATGCCCGGGATCATGGAGACGGTGCTCAACGTCGGGCTCTCGCGGCAGACCGTCGAGGGGCTCCTCTTCCGCACCGGGAACCCGCGCTTCGCCTGGGACTGCTACCGCCGGTTCCTGGCACAGTTCGGCCAGGTGGTCTGCGGCCACGAGCCGGGGCCGTACGCCGCCCGTGTCCGCGAGGCGCTCGCCGACGCGGGAGTCCCGGACGAGGACGAGCTCGACACCGCCGGGCTGCGGCAGCTGGCGGTCCAGTCCGAGCGCCTGTACGGCGAGCTCGGCACGCCGTTCCCGACGGACCCGACCGCCCAGGTCCTCGCCTGCACAGAGGCCGTCCTCCGCTCGTGGCAGGGCCCGCGCGCCGAGGCGTTCCGCCGGGTCGCCGGCGCCCTCGACGCGCCCGGCACCGCGGTCACCGTCGAAGCGATGGTCTTCGGTAACCTCGGCGCCGCGTCTGGGGCCGGGGTCGCGTTCACCCGGAACCCGTGGTCCGGGGAGGACCGTCTTCTGCTCGACTTCCGTTTCGGGGCGCAGGGCGAGGAGGTGGTCTCGGGGGAGCGGGCGGGGCTCGACCAGGACGCCTTCGCCCGGATCATGCCCACGCGGTTCGCCGCCCTGCAGGAGATAGGCGATCTGCTGGAGCGGCACTACCGCGACATGCAGGACATCGAGTTCACCATCGAGGAGGGGCGGCTCTTCATCCTCCAGAGCCGGGCCGGGAAGCGGACCCCGTTCGCGGCGCTCACGATCGCGGCGGCGATGGTCCGCGAGGGGCTGATCTCCGAAACCGAGGCCGCCGAGAGGCTCGAGGGGGTCTCCCTGGAGACGATCCGAACCCGCCGTGTGGTCGCGGGGAAGGACCTGGTCGGGGAGGGGGTCCCGGCCTCGGGGGGAGTCGCCACCGGGACGATCGCCCTCTCGGGCGAACGGGCCGAGACCGACCGCGAGTACGGCCCCGTCGTCCTGGTCAGGCCGACCGCGAGCCCCGACGATATCGAGGGGATCGGGGCCGCCTCCGGGCTGCTCGTCTCCCGCGGCGGCCGGACCTCCCACGCCGCCGTGGTCGCACGGCAGATGGGGCGGGTCTGCGTCGTCAACTGCCGCTCGCTCGCGATCGACGCGGCCGGGCACCGGTGCACGATCGGGGGCACCGTCCTCCGGGAGGGGGAGGTGATCACCATAGACGGCGACACGGGGGCTGTGTACGCCGGCGAGGTGGAGATCCGCGAGGAGAGACCGTCGGAGCTGATCGACGCCGCCCTCACCTGGCGCTCGGCGCGGTCGTCCGCGCCGCGGAACGACCCGGTCCGCCAGGCGTGACCGCGCCGGCGGCTGCTAGGATTCGCCGGGGAGAGGGGCCGCCGGGCGTCCCCGGTGCCGGCTCTCTTCTCGCCCGGTGGCCGGGCCCCCCGGGGCTCAGTCCGTCCCGTCGCCGTTCTCACCGATCGTCGCCTGGTCCTCGTCGTCGAGCTCGGGGACCCCGCTGCCCAGGCAGGCGAAGCCGACGACCCGGTCCTCGTCCTCGAGCCGGATCATCCTGACCCCCCGCGTCGACCGCTTCTGGACCGAGATATCGGCGGTCCGGACCCGGATCACGTTGCCGGAGGCGGTGATCAGCACCACCTCTTCATCGGACGAGACGGCGCGGGTCGCCACCACCGGGTTTCCCGGGCCGGCGATGATGTTGCGCACTCCCATCGTGCCCCTCCCGTGCCCGCGGAACTCCTCGAAGTCGGTCCGCTTCCCGGCGCCCCGGGCGGTGATGGTCAGCAGGTGCTCTTTCTCGACCAGCGTGGTCGCGACGAGCTCGTCGCCGTACTTGAGCTTGATCCCGCGCACCCCCTGGACCCCGCGGCCCATGACCCGGACCTCCTCCTCGCGGAAGCGGAGGGCCTGCCCCTTCGCCGTCGAGAGGATCACCTCCTGCGACCCGTCCGTCTGCTTGACGTCGACGAGCTGGTCCTCGCCCCGGAGAGTGATCGCGTTGATCCCGGACTGGCGCGGGCGCGAGAACTGGCTGGTCGCCACCTTCGCCACCTGGCCCTGCCGGGTCGAGAAGAAGAGATAGCGGTCCTCGCGGAACTCGCGGATGGGGATCACCGCGGTGACACGCTCGTCCCTGAGCTCCAGGAGGTTCACGATCGCCTTGCCGCGGCTCGTCCGCGAGGCCTCCGGGATGTCGTAGACCTTGAGCCAGTAGAGCCTGCCGTCGGTCGTGAAGCAGAGCAGGTAGTCGTGCATCGAGGCGAGGAAGATGTTGTCGACCTGATCCTCCTCCTTGGTCGTCATCCCGATGATCCCCCGCCCGCCGCGGCGCTGGGCCCGGTAGGTCTCGAGCGGGAGCCGCTTGATGTAGTTCTGGGCAGTGATCGAGACGAGCATCGGGACATCGGGGATCAGGTCCTCGTCAGTGAACCCCGTCTCGGCTTCGGCGATCCGGGTTCTCCGGTCGTCCCCGAACTCCTTGCCGGCCGCGACGATCTCCTTGCGGATCTCGCGATAGACGTTCGCGTCGCACGAGAGGATCGTCTCGAGCCGCTCGATAGTCCGGAGCAGCTCGGCTTGTTCGTCGCGGAGCTTGGACTGCTCGAGGCGGGCCAGGCGGCGGAGCTGCATCTGCAGGATCGCCTGGGCCTGGACCTCGGTCAGGCCGAACCTGGCGACCAGCGCCCGCCCGGCCTCCTCGGCCGACGCGGAGGCGCGGATCGTCGCGATCACCTCGTCGATCCGGTCCAGGGCGATCAGAAGCCCCTCGAGGACGTGGAGCCGCTCGCGGGCCTTCCGGAGCTCGAATCCGCACCGGCGCCGGACCACCTCGACCCGGTGGCGGAGGAACTCGTTGATCAGGCTCCGGAGCCCGAGCGTCTTCGGCTGGCCGTCCGAGATGGCCAGGTTGATCACGCCGAACGTCGTCTCGAGCGCAGTGTGCTTGAAGAGCTGGTTGAGGATGATCCGGGGGATCGTCCCCTTCCTCAGCTCGATCACGATCCGCATCCCGTCCTTGTCGGACTCGTCGCGCAGGTCGTTGATCCCGTCGATCCGCTTCTCCTTGACCAGCTCGGCGATGTGCTCGATCAGCTTCGCCTTGTTGACCTGGAACGGGATCTCGGTCACGATGATCTTGGGCACCCGGGTCTCGACGTCCTCGATCTCGGCGACCCCCCGGACGGTCAGCTTGCCGTGCCCGGTCTCGTACGCGGACCGGATCCCGTCCCGCCCCATGATGATCCCGCCGGTCGGGAAGTCGGGCCCGGGGATCACTCTCATCAGGTCGTCGACCGTGCAGTCCGGCCGGTCGATCACCAGCTTGACCGCCTCGGCGACCTCCCGGAGGTTGTGCGGGGGCATGTTCGTCGCCATCCCGACGGCGATCCCAGAGGACCCGTTCACCAGGAGGTTCGGGACGCGCGCCGGCAGCACGGTGGGCTCGCTCGTCGAGCTATCGAAGTTCGGGATGAAGTCGACCGTCTCCTTGTCGAGGTCCGCGAGGAGCGACTCGGCGTACCGGGTCAGCCGGGCCTCGGTGTAGCGCATCGCGGCGGCCGAGTCGCCGTCGACGGACCCGAAGTTGCCCTGCCCGTCCACGAGCGGCGCCCGGTAGGTGAACGGCTGGGCCATCTTGACGAGCGTGTCGTAGATCGAGGCGTCGCCGTGGGGGTGGTACTTCCCCATCGTGGCCGCGACTGCGCGGGCAGACTTCTTGTAGGGCTTATCGGAGGTGTTGCCCTCCTCCCACATCGCGTAGAGCGTCCGCCGGTGGGCGGGCTTGAGCCCGTCGCGGACGTCGGGGATCGCCCGTCCGATGATCACCGACATGGCGTAGTCGATGTAGGAGGTCTTCATCTCGTCCTCGATGTTGACCGGGATCACCCGCCGGGGGTCGGCGGGCACGATCGGCGCCTGCCTAGACGTCAAGGTTGCTCACCTCCTTGGCGTGCCGGCGGATGAAGTCCCGCCGCGCGGCGACGTCGTCCCCCATCAGCTTCTCGAAGATCTCGTTCGCGAACTTCGCGTCCTCGATCTGGATCTGCTTGAAGACCCGGTGCTCCGGGTCCATCGTGGTCGCCCATAGCTGGCCGGCGTTCATCTCGCCGAGTCCCTTGTAGCGCTGGATCACGACGTTCTTCTCGCCGAGCTCCTTCACGGCGGCCTTCAGCTCCTCCTCGTGGTAGACGTAGCGCTCCTGCTTGCCCTTCCCCACCCGGTAGAGCGGCGGTTGGGCGATGTAGACGTAGCCCCGCTCGATCAGCTCCGCCATGTAGCGGTAGAAGAACGTGAGCAGCAGCGTCCGGATGTGGGCCCCGTCGATGTCCGCGTCGGTCATCAGCACGATGTAGTGGTACCGGGCGCGGTCGGGGTCGAGCTTCTCCCCGATCCCGGTCCCGATTGCCGCGATCAGGGACTGGATCTCCGCGTTCTTGATCATCCTGTGCGGCGTCGCCTTCTCGACGTTCAGGATCTTGCCGCGGAGCGGGAGGATCGCCTGGAACTTCCGGTCGCGCCCCTGCTTGGCCGAGCCGCCCGCCGAGTCTCCTTCGACGATGTAGATCTCGGACCGGGCGGGGTCGCGCTCCTGGCAGTCGGCGAGCTTGCCCGGGAGATGCGAGGACTCCAGGGTCGACTTCCGGCGCGTCAGGTCGCGGGCGTTCTTGGCGGCCTCCCGGGCACGGGCCGCGAGGGAGGCCTTCTCGACGATCCCCTTCAGCACCTTCGGGTTCTCCTCGAAGTACTCCTGAAGGGAGCTGTAGACGAGCGAGTCGACGATCCCCCGCACGATCGAGTTGCCCAGCTTCATCTTGGTCTGGCCCTCGAACTGCGGGTTCGCGAGCTTGAGCGAGATGACCGCGGTCAGCCCCTCGCGCACGTCTTCGCCGCGGAGCGTGAACCCGTTGGTCTTGAAGAGGTTGTTGTTGCGCGCCGAGGTGTTGATCGCCCGGGTGATCGCGGACCGGAAGCCCTCCAGGTGGGTCCCGCCCTCGCGGGTGTTGACGCTGTTGACGAACGTGTAGATCGTCTCGGCGTACGCGCCGGTGTACTGCATCGCCACCTCGACCTCGAGCCTGTTCTCGGGGTCGGCCCGGCGGACCAGGATCACGTCCTCGTGGATCGCCTCGCGGCCAGCGTTGAGGTAGGTCACGAACGCGCGGATCCCGTCCTCGTAGCGGTAGGTCTCGAGATCCCTGCCGTCCCCGTCCTCGGCGGTGCGCCGGTCCTCGATCGAGATCTCGAGGCCGGCGTTCAGGAACGCCAGCTCGCGCATCCGGTGGGCGAGCACGTCGAAGTCGAACAGGACCGTCTCGAAGATCCCCGGGTCGGGCATGAACGAGATGACCGTGCCCGAGAGCTTGGCCTCGTGCGCCGCCAGGAAGGCATCGCGGGAGGCGACCCCCTTCCGGGTCCGCTCCCCGTACCAGTCCGCGTACCGGTCCTGCATCTCCTCTTTCGTCTCTTCCCGCGAGGAGAGCGGCGCCGCCCTTCCGCGCTCGAACTGCATCTCGTAGACCCTTCCGTCCCGGTAGACGGTGGCGTGGAGCCAGGTCGAGAGGGCGTTCACGACCGAGACGCCGACCCCGTGGAGCCCTCCCGAGACCTGGTAGCTGTTCTTGTCGAACTTGCCGCCGGCGTGGAGGACGGTCAGTACCGTCTCGAGCGCGGACTTCCCCGTCTTCTTTATCCGGTCAACCGGGATCCCGCGCCCGTTGTCCCTGACGGTGCAGGAGCCGTCCGGGTTGATCATGACCCGTATCCGGTCGCAGTAGCCGGCGAGCGCCTCGTCGACCGAGTTGTCCACGACCTCGTAGACGAGGTGGTGGAGCCCGCGGGTGTCGGTCGAGCCGATGTACATGGCCGGCCGTTCCCGCACCGGTTGCAGCCCCTCGAGTATGGTGATGTGCGATGCGTCGTAGGTATCCGACATGAATTGGACCTCTGGAAAAAGCAAGAGAGCAGCGATCTCTTCGTCGTAATATTATTGTTCTTCAGCATACTTATAGCTGGCTGTCCGCACCGAAAAAAGGCGGGGAATAACGACCGATGCCGGAAAAGAGGGATGAATCGAAGTTTTTCAAAAAAGGTCAGTCGAACGTCCCGATGGAGGGGTCATCGATGCCGAGCGCCCGGTCGACGGCCACGCAGAGACGGGCATAGAGCCGCTTGACCTCGGGCAGCTCCTCGCGGTCGACCGTGCCGGCCTGGTGCCAGAGGATCCGCTTCCGCAACAGGGTCAGGAGCTCCTCGACCTCGGTTCCCCGGAACTGCGCCGGCAGCACGAGTTCGTCCAGGTGGTCGGCAAGACCGTAGAAGGCCTGCTCGGGCGGTAGGCAGAGGTGACGCCCGATCAGCATCAGGTTGGTGACGAATCCGCGTCCGAACTTCGACGCCATGGCATGTACTCGCCGCGGCGACGGATAAGCGCTCTGGCCGGCAGATCAGGCATCGACGACTAGGACGGTGACGTTGTCGGGCCCGCCCGCGTCGTTGGCGAGCGCCACCAGCTCCCGGCAGCACGCCCCGGGCGTGCCCAAGGTGGCGAGGACGCGTTCGATCTCCCCGTCGGCGACGACGCCGGTCAGCCCGTCGGTGCAGAGCAGGAGCCGGTCGCCGGGGCGGCGGTGGACCCGCACGATCCCGGGCTCACAGCGGGTTGCCGACCCGAGCATCCGCGTCACGATCTGCTGCCCCGGGTGGTCCCGGCCCCTGTCCGGCGTGATCCTGCCGGCAGCGACCAGCTCGGCTGCCAGGTTGTGGTCGGTCGTGAGGGGCCGGAGCCGACCGTCGCGGAGCAGGTACGCCCGACTGTCGCCGGCGTGGGCCACCACCCAGTCGCCCCGCGCCGCGACTGCGAGAACGACCGTCGACCCCATCCCCGCGAGCCCGGGACTGGATGCTGCCGCCCTGCGGATCGCGGCGTCGGCCCGCCTGAACGCCTCGCGGAGACCGGAACCGGCGTCCCCATCGCGGGAGAGGTCCGCGAGCGACGCGAGGAGCGAGTCCACCGCGAGCCGGCTCGCCACCTCCCCACCCGGCAGACCCCCGAGTCCATCGGCGACCACGTAGACCTCGCGGGCCGGGTCGCCCCCTGCCGCGTCCTCGTTCGTCTCCCTTCTCCGCCCGCGATCGGTGAGCCAGGAAACCTCCCCCCCGGGTCGGGACCCCGAACGCCGGTCCATGAAGAGAGAAGGAGGTTTGATCGCTTAAGGAAGACGACACCGCGCGTCAGGCCAGAAGCAGGGCCGAGATGGGCGCCCCGACGACGACGGCCATGCAGCCCCCCAGGACCACCCACTCCGCGGCCAGGAGCGGCTTGCGCGGGACCAGGAGGTAGGCGTCCTTGCCGTACCCGCGGCAGAGCATCGCCTGGTAGGTCCGCTCTCCCTGCTCGTAGGAGCGGATGAACATCGTCCCGAGGGTGTAGCCGGTCTCCCGGAGGCGGTAGCCGTACGGGAGGGCCCGGTCGAGCGGGTCGAAGCACCGGGTCGCGAGCGCGTTCGAGATCCTGACGAACATCTGCCCGAAGACGAAGAGGTACCGCGTCATCATCCCCAGGATCAGGGTGAACTCGGAGGGCAGCCCGAGCCGCCGGGCACCGGTCAGCAGGTCCTGGACCCGCGTGGTCGAGGAGAGGAGGATGACGAAGCCCAGGCAGAGCAGGAACCGGACCCCGAGCTGGACGGCCACCTCGAGCGCCTCCGCCGTCACGGCGAGCCCGGGCAGGAGGTGGACGACAACTGTCGGGTCGTGGACCGGGCTCGCCGGGAAGAGGACTTGGAAGACGAGGATCGAGAGCCCGAACGGGAGGATTGCGAGCACCCGCGCCGCGAAGGCCAGGAGCCGGATCCGCGAGATGGCCAGGAACAGGGCCAGGAGAATGCCGAAGGCGAGCGCGACCGGGAAGAGCGCGTCTCCCCGCGGCAGGGCGACCAGCGCCACCACGGCGCCAAAGCAGACCATGATCTTGACCCGGGCGTCGAGCCGGTGGACCGGGCTGTCGCCGTCCGCGAGGCGCTCGATCTCGAAGAGCCTCTCGATCATGGCTCCCGGCGGAGGTGCAGCGCGACAGCGAGGTTCCGCTCCACCTCGTCGAAGGTGTACGAGACCGGCAGGTCGGCCCCCTGCTCCCGGAGCGAGCGGCAGAGCTTCGAGAGGACGGGGAGGTCCAGTCGCGCCCGGCGGAGCATTTCCTCCTGCTCGAAGACCTCGCCCGGCGTTCCCTGGGCCAGGACCGCCCCCCGGTCCATCACGTAGACGTAGTCGGCGAACTCGGTCACCAGGTCGAGCTCGTGGGTCGAGAGGACCACCGTCATCCCGAACCCGCGCGAGAGCTCGTTCACGAACCCGATCAGGTCGTCCCGCCCCCGCGGATCGAGCCCGGCCGTCGGCTCGTCCATCACGAGCACGCCCGGCTCCATCGCCAGGACCCCGGCGATCGCGACCCGCTTCTTCTCGCCCCCCGAGAGGTGGTGGGGCGGGCGGGCCCGGAGGTGCTCGATCCCGAGCAGCCCGAGGGCCTCGTCGACCCGGTGCATCACGGTCGCCTCGTCGAGCCCCAGGTTGGTCGGGCCGAACGCGACGTCCTGCTCGACCGTCGGCGCGAAGATCTGGTCGTCGGGATTCTGGAAGACGACGCCGACGAACTTGCGGACCTCCCTGAGATTCCGTCTCGTGACCGGCTCGCCCCTGACCAGCACCTGGCCCTCCCGGGCGAGCAGGATCCCGTTCAGGTGCCGGAAGAGCGTGGACTTGCCCGCGCCGTTCGGGCCGATAACCGCGATCTTCACGTTCCGGGGGGCGACGAAGCTGACGTCGTCGAGGGCGCGGACTCCGTCACGGTACGAGTACGACAGGTGCTTGGTCTCGATCAGGTGCATCGCGGGGAACCGGAACTCGAAACGGGGGATCAGAGGGAGCCGGACCGGCGGATCCCCGTGACCAGGTACCCGACCCCGAAAACGGCGACCAGGGCGAGCAGGACCCCGCCCACCATCAGCCCGACGTTGGTGAGATCGTCCGCCCCCTCGATCGTGTAGTCGGGGAACGGCGCCTCGTACTCGAACTCGCCGGGGAAGACCGACTCGTCGAGCTCGGCGTCGGGGCCCGCGGGCAGGGTCAGCTCCTTCTGGCCCTGGGTGACCAGGGCCGTGCTGTCGAGACCGTCCGGGTCGCCGGACGCGAGGAAGACCGCGCTGACCGCGACCACGAGCGCGAGCACGACGCCCACCGCCAGGAAAACCGTCTTCGAGATCATGCGGGCGCCCCCGCCGGCAGGTTCGCCGCCCGTTCGAGTATGTCCGGGCGGGCGTTCGCGATGAGCGCGATGACGGCGACCGTGATCCCGGCCTCGACCACCCCGATCAGGGCGTGGTAGACGCCCATCCCGATCATCCCCTCGACGAGCGGGAAGGTGCCGGCCACCCAGAGCTCCACCGAGGCGCAGAGGGCGGGCACGAGGCAGGCGAGCCAGGCGGCCACGCCCGCGGAGGCGTACATGTTCCGCGTGAGCCCGTGTAGCGCCCGGTAGCCATAGTAGCCGACGAACCCGCCGATCACGCCCATGTTCACGATATTCGCGCCCATCGTCGTGATCCCGCCGTCGCCGAAGAGGACGCCCTGGACGATCAGGACGAGCGTGAGGATGAAGACGGCCGCGTACGGCGACCCGAGCAGGATCGCTACCAGAGCGCCGCCGACCAGGTGCCCGCTGGTGCCCATCGTGACCGGGAGGTTGAAGGCCTGGAGGGCGAAGACGCCGGCCGCCAGGACGGCCAGGAGCGGCACTTTCTCCTCGCTCATCTCGTTCCTGAGCCATCGCAGGGCGAGCGCGATGAAGACCAGGGCGATCAGCCAGTAGACGGCCGCCTGGGAGAGGGGGATGAAGGAGTCGGGGATGTGCATGGTTCTCACCGTTGTGTTACGTGTATGATGGTTCGTATTACCTTATCGATAAAAAAGGTTGCTCCGGGAATACGCACCGGCCGGGACACCGGGCCCCCCCGGGGGCGTCACAGGGCGCCATCCCCGGCCAGGATCTCGCCGATCCCGAGCCGCAGGATGATCGGGATCACCGTCCAGAGCGCCGGCATCCTGACGAGCCGGGCGAGCAGCCCGCTCGGCCGGTCCATGTCGCCGTGCTCGACGATCGACCGGATCACCCGGGGGTCGCCGAAGGCGCGCAAGAGGCGGTCGACCTCCCCGGGCGTGACCCGCCGGCGCGCCCCCAGCAGGCGGTACCCCATCGCGAGCTCGCGCCCGAAGTCCCCCTTCCACCGGGCCTCGTAGGATGCGAGGGCCGTGTCCGAGAGATCCCCGCTCTCCAGGCATTCGGCCGCCGTCTCGGCCGCGTACCGCCCGGACCTGACCCCGGTAAAGACGCCGCCGCCCGAGGTCGGCTTGGCCAGGCCGGCCGCGTCCCCGACGAAGAGCGTTCGCCTCCCGAAGGTACGGGGCATGGTCCCGAGCGGGATCGTCCCGGAGGCGCGGTGGACCACCCCGCCGGGCCACCGGGCGAGAAAGCGGGAGAAGAGCTCGGGGACCCCGGTCTCGCCGCAGAGCCCGACCCGGACGACTCTGTCCGAGACCGGGATCCTCCAGGCGAAGAACTCCGGGGCGGCGTTCGGGTAGACCTCGACCAGGTGGGTCCCGGCCGGCTCGCGGAGCACCACGTCGGCCTGGACGCCTCCCAGGTGCAGCGGAGTGCGGGCCATGCCGAGCGATCGGGCCACCGTCCCCCTGGGCCCGTCGGCCGCGACCAGGACCGAGAACCCGACCTCGCCGGCCGCCGGGCCGGTGACCGTGACCCGCCCGTCCCCGACCCGCCGCACCTGGGACTTGGGACGGAGCTCGGCCCCGGCGTCGAGGGCAGCGGCGGCCATCTCGCGGTCGAGCTCGCCCCGGTCGACCACGACGGCCTTGGTCGTCCCCGCGTCGAACGCGAGCTCCCCCCCGAGATCCGAGATCAGGCGCGCGCCCCGGACACGGTTCCGCACGGAGCGGTCGGATACCCGGCACTCCGCTAAGGCACCGGTCGAGAGCAAACCCGCGCACTGGACCGGGTGGCCGACCGTCGCGTGCTCCTCGAGCACCAGGGTCGAGAGCCCGAGCGAGGCGGCGCGTCCGGCGGCGGCCGACCCCGCCGGCCCGGCCCCGACCACGACGACGTCGAAGCGCTCCATGAAGGTACCGTTGGCGGTCCCCCGCCATAACGGTGCGCAGCGAACCGCCCCCCGCGCCCAGACGGGGGCGGGAGAGGTGGGCGCTACGGGTCCTGGCGCGAGATCTCGACGGACCGCCCCTTGATCCGCCGGCGCGACATCACTTTGACGACCCGGTCGGCCTCCTCCTCGGGCACCTCGATCGTGGACTTGTCGTCCCCCACCTCGATCAGCCCGAAGAGGTCCCCCGGGATCCCCGTCTCGCCGGCGAACGCCCCCAGCACGTCCCGGTGCCGCACGCCCTGGTTGCGGCCCGCGCCGATCGAGAGCCGGACCGTGCCGGGCGTCCGTCCGCGGCTCCCTATCGAGTCCGGGACCCCCTCCTCACGGTCCCTGAGCCGGAGGAGCGCGGCCGCGATCTCGAGCGAGGTGAAACCCTCGTGCATCAGCCGCTCGATCCGCGCCGTCTGGGACTCGAGTCCGCCCTCCGCGATCGCGGCGCGGAGCCGCTCCTCGAACAGGTGCGTCCTGACCTCCTCGACGTCGGCCAGGCTCGGGAGCTGCCGCTGGGCGATCCGGGTCTTCGTGTACTTCTGGATGTCGCGCAGCTTCCAGTGCTCGCGCCCGGTCACGAACGTGTAGGCCTTCCCGGCCCTTCCGGCCCGGCCCGTCCGGCCGATCCGGTGGACGTAGTACTCCTCGTCCTGCGGCAGGTCGTAGTTGTAGACCGTGGTGATCTCCTCGACGTCGATCCCGCGGGCCGCCACGTCGGTGGCGACCAGGAGGTCGATCGCCCCCCGCCGGAACCGGGACATCACCCGGTCCCGCTGGTTCTGCTTCATGTCGCCGTGCAGCCCCTCGACCGCGTACCCCCGGCCCCTGAGCTGAGCGACCACCTCGTCGACCACGCGCTTGGTGTTGCAGAAGACGAGCGCCCGCCCGCCCTCACTCAGGTCGAGAAGGCGGCTGAGAGCCTCGAGCTTGTCGGACTCGCGGACCTCGAAGTAAACCTGCTCGGTGAGGGGGACGGTCAGCTCCCGGTGGACCATCCGGACCTCGACCGGGTCGCGGAGGTAGCGCTGCGCGAGCGCCAGGATCTCGGTCGAGAGCGTGGCCGAGAAGAGCAGGGTCTGCCGGTCCCCCGGCGTCCTGTCCAGGATCGCGGCGATGTCGTCCCGGAAGCCCATGTCGAGCATCTCGTCGGCCTCGTCGAGGACCGCGAACCGGACCCCGTCGAGCCCCAGGGTCCCACGCCGGAGGTGGTCCAGGACCCGGCCCGGGGTCCCGATCACGACCTGCGCCCCCTTCCTGAGCGCGGTGATCTGCCGCTCGATCGGCTGGCCCCCGTAGATCGGAACGACCGCGATCCCGCGCCTGAAGTGCGCGAGCCGGTAGAGCTCCTCCGAGATCTGGACCGCCAGCTCCCGCGTCGGGCTCAGGATAAGGGCCTGGACCCGGCGGTCCTGGGGATCCACCCGGTCGACGATCGGGATCCCGAATGCCGCCGTCTTGCCGGTCCCGGTCTGGGCCTGGCCGATCACGTCCCGGCCCTGGAACGCGGCGGGGATCGCCTGCTGCTGGATCGGGGTCGGTTCCTCGAACCCGAGCTCCCGGACGGCACGAAGGACGGCGTCGGAGATCCCGAGCGTGTCGAAGCGACTGCTGGACGTCGTCGCGGGTGCCGCCCCGTCGTCGCCCCGTGCGGGCACCGGTTCAATCATGCTTCACGTACTCGCCCCGAAGCTACTTCTCTCTTGGCATCCTTCCGCCCTACCGGGACCCAACGTCACGGGCGCAACCTTATTGCGTTCGCAGGAAAACCTTTTCTCTCGATGCGTGAATGCGCCCCTGGGGCCCGGGCCCCGCCAGGAGTCGATCCATGAACCCCCGCTACCTATCCGTCCTGCTCCTCCTGCTCGTCTGCGCGGTTCCCGTCGCGTCCGCGGGCGGCATGGCGAAGGTCTACCTCTCCCCGGACAGGGCGGACTTCAAGACGGGCCAGAATATCCAGATCAAGGTGATGCTCGACAACAACCTCGAGCCCCTCGCCAAGGACATCTCGATCTACCTCGACTGGAACCCGCAGAAGCTGCAGTACAAGGACTGCGCCTTCAAGGTCGGCAACACCACGGTGGCCGGCCTGATCTCCTCGCACGAGCTGAACCTGCTCATGGCCGACTTCAAGAACGGGTACAGGAAGGGCGACTACCCGCTCGCGGTGCTCACCTTCACGACGGTCGGCCCCGGTTCGGCGGATATCCTGTTGAAGGTCGGGAGACTCATCGACATGGACGGGAAGCCCGTCAAGATCGCGACCGGGACAGGCACCTACACCATCGCCGGCGAGACGGCGAAGGGAAGCGGGACGGCAGTCCCGACGGCGCGCACGACGACCGTGACGACCCGGACCACCACGACCACCCGCGCTCCTGGCCAGCCGACCGTGATCATCGTCACCCCGGCGTCCCGGACCCCGCTGCCGACGATGCCGACGGGGACGAGGGGGCTCCCGGTGGCGCCCGTCACCACGCTCCCGCCCGTTATCCCGATCCAGCCCGCATACACGGACCCGCCGACGGTCCCTGTCTACCAGACGGTGATCGCGACCACGATGCCCACGAGGCTCCCGACCATCGCGACCGCGCCGCCCACCCCGCTCCCGACGATCCCGACGGTCCCGACGACCTTACCAACCACCGTCCCCACGACGCTCCCCACCACGGACCCGACCTCCATCCCCACGACGGCCTTCACCACGGACCCGACCACCGTCCCGACGACGGCCCCGACCCTCGAGGCGACGACCGTCTGGACCCCGAACCCGGCCACCTACGCGAACGAGACGATCACAGCCCGGCCCACGCCCGTGACCTGGCCGACCCCGACTGCCGGGGAGACGCTGCCCTCGCCGCTCGAGGAAAACGAGAACCTGACCGACCGCCCGGCCCTCGAACCGGTCGTCACCTGGCCGGGCGACGGGGTTGCGACGACGCTCCCGGCGGCAACCCACGGAACGGAACCCGGGGTCAACAATACCTCGGTCGACATCTCGCTCTCGGGCTCGCTGCTCGACGGCATCTGGAAGCTCGTGCTCGCCGGGACGCTCGGCGTGATCCTGGTCGCGATCGGCGTGATCGCGGTACGCCGGAGCCGCGACGACTGGCTCTGACCCTTTTTTCGGAACGCGACACCCCGGGCGGCGGCACGATACACGACGGAGACCCCCGCGTCGCCGGGCCGGGGCCGGCGAGCTCGACAAGGGGGCGCCCGCGGCGGGGCAGGGACGGGACGACGCCCCGCGAGCGGCACGGAGAAAGGCCTCCGGATCTGCCGTCGCCTCCCTGACCCGGTCCACGACGGCGAGACGGGGATGGCCCACGGCTCCGGGGAGAGATGAGGTCGACACGAGCCCACTGGTCCCCGCCCGCCCCGAGCGCGGGAACCCCGTGGTCGTGCCGATCGTCGAGGGTGCCGGCGTGAGCCTCCGCCTCTCGCGCCTCCGGGACATCGCGACCCCCGTCCCGAAAACGTTCGGGGTTCCCGGGCCGATCGGGCGCGGGATCCCGGCGAGAGGAACTGGGGCCCGGGCGATCGTGCTGCCGATGCCCGGGTTCGACCGCCGCGGGGCGAGGACCGGCAGCGCCGCCGGCCACTCCGGCCGGTTCCTGCGGAAGCACCCGCGAACGGAGAAGCGCGGGACCGCGTTCGGCTGCGAGAAGATCGACCCCCCCCTGCAGATCGACGAGAACGACCTCCGGATGGACCGGATCGTCGCCGGGGAGGACCTGGTCTTCCCCGGGGGCGGGCGTCGCACCGGGAAGGGGTGCGTGGGCCGACCCCCCTGTTTCCTGTGGAAATAGGATTGCAATTATAGAAATCCCCTCCACCGGATCGACCCGCACGAAAAAATACTGTAACACCCGAAGTCCGATACGTAGCATGAAACGCACGGCCCGCACCGGCACCGGGCTGCTGACCGGTGCCAGGAGGGCGTCTGCCGGAGGGGAGTAACGGAGCGCTGGGGGTACGGTCCCGGGGGCCCCCTCGCCGCCCGTCCCACCCACGTACACCCCTCCCGCGTCCCGGCGAGGCCGCGCGGCACCGGGCCCGGGTACGCCGGCACGGAGCGCCGGGCCGGGCACATCCCGTCACGACCGCGTGGGGTTTTTATCGTCCGCGATGCCATACTCACACTGATGGATTTTGCTATCACGAGGCGGGCCATCCTCGCCGCCCTGGTACTCGTGCTGCTCGGTATCGGGAGCGCGTCCGTTGGTGCCATGGACCCCGGGACGGTGGACCCGGCGCCCCCCCTGGCGAACTTCACAACCAACGTGACAGCCGGCACGGCGCCGCTTGCCGTCGGGTTCACGGACGAATCCACGAACGACCCGGTGGCATGGACCTGGGAGTTCGGGGACGGGAACACCTCGGCGGAGCGGAACCCCATCCACGTCTACTCCGACGCAGGCACCTTTAACGTCACCCTCACCACAACGAACGCGGACGGGAGCGACAGCCTGACACAACCGGGCTACATCACCATCAACGCGTCGAGGCCCCCCCTGGCGAACTTCACAGCCAACGTGACAGCCGGCACGGCGCCGCTCGCCGTCGGGTTCACGGACGAATCCACGAACGACCCGGTGGCATGGACCTGGGAGTTCGGGGACGGGAACACCTCGGCGGAGCGAAACCCCGTCCACGTCTACACCGCCGCCGGGACGTACACGGTCGCACTAACAGTCGCCACCGCCGGGGGGCAGACCGGCACCGCGAACCGGACCGGGCTTATCGAGGTCCGTGCGCCGCTCGCTGTGACTTCCATCACGCCGAACGCCGGCGCGGGGGGGAGCACGGTCGCCGTCACGGGCCTCGCCGGCACCGGTTTTCGCGAGGGGGCCCGGGTCGCGCTCTCCCGCGCCGGGTCCGCCGAGATCCCCGCCACGGGAGTCGTCGTTGTCTCGCCGACGGCGATCACCTGCGAACTCCCGCTCCCGCTGATGGCGGATCCCGGGGCCTGGGACGTGGTCGTGACCGAGCCCGGGGGGGAGAGCGCGAGCCTCCCCGGCGGGTTCACGCTCCTAAGCGCCGGCCCGACGCTCTTCACCGGGGACGTCCTCGACGCGGTCGTGGGAGAGCCCGTCACGGTCCCGGTCGTTCTCAGTTCGGTCCCGGGCGGGCTCTCCGGCTACCAGGTCACGGTGACCCTCGCCAACGCGTCGGTCGCTGGGATCACGGGGGTCGACTTCCCCGCCTGGGCGACGCTCGCGGCATCCTCGGATCTCCCTGCCGCCAGCATCGTCCTCAAGGCCGTCGACCTCTCGCGGCAGGTCCCCGTGGGTGCGACAAACGTGACCCTCGCGACCCTGACGGTCGCCGTCAGGTCGCCCGGGAGCACCGCGATCCTCGTCACCCCTGACCCCGCGTTCGGCGTCCAGGACCCGTCGGGCAACCCCTATTCGCTCGCCACCCTCCCGGGAACCCTGGCCGTCGCACCAGTCCTGGTCGTCCCCGGCGGGGCCGGAGCGCCGGTGGACACCGACGGCGACGGGCTGCTCGACGACGTCAACGGCAACAGCCGGAAGGACTTCGCGGATGTCGTGCTCTACTTCAACCAGATGGCCTGGATCGCCGGGAACGAGCTGCTCGCCCCCTTCGACTTCAACGGCAACGGCCGGATCGACTTTGCCGACGTCACCTGGCTCTTCAACGACCTCTGAGGGCACAACCCTCTCCCGCCTCCCCCCTCCCTCCAGTCCCCCCGGAGGCGTGCACGCGGGAACAGACGCCCGTGCCCGCCCCGGAACCCCGCCACCGCTCGACAGGAACCGTTCCCGCGGCGCGGGACACGTTGGAGCGAGCCTCCGGCACGCGTCCGGCTCCGGGTTCGCGCCCGCGGTTCGACCGCGACGGGCCAGCGCGCGTCACCGGAACAGAGAAAAAGGCCCGGGCAGAACGAGGTACCTGCGGGCCCACCGGGCCGGGCGCGCCGGGGAGAGAGATGATGCGGGCCGAAGACGACGAACCGATCCACCTTGAAATCCCCTTCTACCGGCAGCACTGGGACTTCACGTGCGGCCCGGCCTCGCTGATGATGGCCATGAAATACCTGGACCCCGAGACGAGGCTCGGGAAAGACCTGGAGATCGCGATCTGGCGGGAGGCGAACATGGTCGTCTCCCGCGGTTCCGGGCGGTTCGGCTTGGCGTACGCGGCGGCGGTCCGCGGGTTCTATTGCCGGGTCACCAGCAGCAGCAGGGAGATCGATTACGTCGGCAGGCTCGCCTCCCACCTCGACGACGCGGAGATGCGGCTGCTCGAAGAGCAGTTCTCTGAGCGGCTGGCCCGCTGCCGGGAACGGGGGATCAGGGAGCGGGTGACCGCCGTCACTCCCGGCGCCATCCGCGGGTCCCTCCTCGCGAATCGGGTCCCGCTGCTGCTGACCAGCACACGGTGGTACTGCGGGGAGGACCTGCCGCACTGGGTCGCGGTGAGCGGCATCGACAGTGCCCGCCTGTACTACCGCAACCCCGACGACCCTCGACCCCGCCGGCGGGCAGTCGCGCGACCGGAGCTCGGGCAGTTCGCCGGGTACCGGGGGAGCCAGGCGATGGTCGAGATCGGGCGGGACTTGCCCGCGACGGACGGGGGTTTGACCCGAGCGGCACCCTTTTTACCTGGCAGGGGCGATCGAGGTAGTATGATATTCGCCGGTGCGACCGCCCGGGTTCCGGGAGCGGGCTGATGGCGCCACGAAAGACCCCGCGTCCATCCCCCGCCCCGCCGGGCCCAAACGCCGGGCCGAGCCTGCCTGGACCGGCGCGAAGCCGTTCCGCCTCCCGGCACACCTGGACCCTGAGCCCCGAGGACCGGGCCTGGCTGAGCGAGCACCTCCGCCGGGGCACGACGTGATTGGGGCTCCTCCCGGGGAGTCGCGCCACACGGCCCGGCGGTGACCCGGGACGCGTTCACGGGCCGGCGCCCGGGGCGTAACGAGAGAGAGCGAGGTTGAATGGTCACGGGGGTGTTTCCCGGTCTGCGTTTTTGTCGGCCCGGGACCGTCCCGCCGCGGGATGGTCCAGGACGGCTCCGTCGCGTCGGAGCCGGTTCTCCGGGCTCCCGCTGTCGCGGAGAACGGGGGGTCCGGGACGCCGGGAGCGCCGGCACCCTCCCATCGTCGCCACGCGCAGCCGCCCCGCGGTCCCGACCCGGCCCTGTCGGCGGGGGCGCCGCCCCCCCTCCGGGCGGTCAGGAACCCGCGGCGTCCTGGAGGTCGAGCACCGTGCAGACACGGATCGAGAGCCGGGCGTCCAGGGTCGAGCTCCCGGCCGCGTTCGCGACGCGGAGCCTGACCGCGTAGTCTCCCACCCCCGGGTAGACGTGGCATGGATCGCGCTCGTTCGAGGTCGTGCCGTCGCCGAACGACCAGAGCCACTCGTCCGGCGACCCGCTCGAGGCGTCGGTGAACCCGACCTCGAACGGCTCGCCCCCGACGACCGGCGCGGCCGTGAAAGAGGCCCCCGGCGGCGGCACTGGCTCCGGTACCGTGACCCGCGCGCTTCGCTCCGAGACCTGCCGGCCGGCAGCGTCGCGGACACGGAGCGTGGCCGTGTACACGCCGGGGGCCGCGTAGGCGTGGACCGGGTCACGGGTGACACCGACCGCCCCATCGCCGAACGACCAGTCCCAGACCCCGGCGGGGCCGCTGGACCGGTCGCCGAACCGGACGGTGCCCGGGTCCAGGACCGAGGCCGAGCGGAACGAGAACCCGGCGCGTAGGTCCGTCCGGTCCGTGCCTTCGCAGAGCGGGGAGGTGTCGACCATGTACCCCGCAACCCGGCAACTCCGGTCGGAGATCCCGTCCCCGTCCCGGTCGACCGAGGTCTCCGAGAACCCCGTCCCGGTCGGGCGCCCCCAATAGTTCCCGGAGACCAGGGGGCCACCCGCAATCGAGGGGCCCGGGCGGGGGCCGTCGGTCCAGGAGAACCAGGTGCTCTGCTCGCCGACGTGGACGTTCCGAGCGTTCGAGAGGTAGTTGTCGGCGATCACCCCGTAGCGGGCGCGGAACAGATAAATCCCCGTCTGGCGCTGTCGGTGACCCGGTTCGAGGCGACCCGGGTTCCGGTCGAGCCTCCCGAGAGCACGACACCGTAGCCGTTCTTCTCGAGCCGGTTCGAGAGGACGGAGCCGTCCGCGGCCGGGTTGAACGTGACCCCGATGGCACAGGACTCGACGAGGCAGCCGTCCACGCTGACGTTCGCGGCGTCCCAGGCGTAGCACCCGTAGTGGAGGTCGGCGATCCGGATGTTCCTGACCGTCACGTTCCGGACGGGGCCGGGCGAACCGTGGACCAGGACGCCGCAGGAGTCCGGCTCCCCGCTTCCGCGGACCGTCCAGCCGTTCCCGTCGAGCGTCACGTCGGACGAGCGCACCTCGATCCCCACCGCCCCGCCGGGGACCGAGAGGTTCCCCCCGAGGAGGTAGGTGCCGGGCGCCTCGATCACGGTCGGGCCGTGGACCAGGGTTCCGGCAGCGGTCGTCCCATTACAGGCGAGCGCCCCGACCAGCAGGCAGGCGGCGAGCGCCCACCCGCACCACCTGAGATGCACCCGGCGATTGTCCCCCCGCAGGTGTCTATTGGGGAGAGGGGGCCATAAATACCGACCCCCGGGCAGAATGCAACCCTGCTCTGCTTCGCCGAAACGGGCCGGTCAGGCGCCCCGACGGATCCGGACCGAGGCGGCGTGCGCCGGCAGCCCCTCGGCCCCCGCGATCGCCTCGACGACGTCCCCGATCGTCTCCAGGCCCTCGCGGGTGAGCTGCTGGACTGTCGAGGTCTTGCAGAAGTGGCGGACGTCGAGCCCCGAGCGGGTCGCCGCGTGGCCGGCCGTGGGGAGGACGTGGTTCGTGCCGGTCCCGTAGTCCCCGCAGGCGACCGGCGAGTAAGGGCCCAGGAAGACCGAGCCGGCGTTCCGGACCATACCCAGGACCGCGAACGGGTCGGCGACCTGGATCCCCAGGTGCTCGGGCGCGACCCGATCGACGGCGGTCACCGCCTCCTCGATCGAGTCGACGAGTACGTAGCCGCAGTTGTCGAGGGCCCTGTCCAGGATGGGGCGCCTCTCCGCCACTGCGGCCATCGCCGTCAGCTCGCGCCCGACCTCGCGGGCGAGCTCCGGGTCCGTCGTCACGAGGAGGGCGGCCGCGTGGGAGTCGTGCTCGGCCTGCGCGAGCATGTCGGCCGCGATGAACCCGGGACGCGCCGTCGCGTCGGCGATGATCGCGATCTCGCTCGGGCCGGCCGGGAAGTCGATCTCGACCTCGTCCTGCAGGAGCTGCTTGGCGGCGGTCACGAAGATGTTCCCCGGCCCGACCACCTTCTGGACGGGCAGGATCGAGTCCGTTCCGAGGGCCATGGCCGCGATCGCCTGGGCCCCGCCGACCCGGTAGATCTCGTCGATCCCGGCGATGTCGAGCGCGACCAGGGTGAGCGGGTTGATCGGCGGCGGCGAGCAGCAGCAGATGGACGGCACGCCCGCGACGCGCGCCGGCACGACGCACATCAGGGCGGTCGAGGGGTATGCGGCGCGCCCGCCGGGGACGTACGCGCCGACCCGCGCGAGCGGGGTGGTCCGGGCCCCGAGGGTGATCCCGGGCTCGACCTCTGTGAGCCAGAGCCCGGGGGGGCGCTGGAGCTCGTGGAAGGCGGTGATCCGGGCCTCGGACTCGACGAGGGCCTCGGCCACGCGGGGGTCGACGGACTCGTACGCGGCCTCACGCTCGGCATCGCTGACGGCGAGATCCCCGAGCTCGACCCCGTCGTAGCGGCGCGTCAGCTCGCGGAGCGCTCCGTCGCCCCCGGTGCGCACCTGGCCGATGATCGCGGCGGCCGCGTCCCGGGCGTCGGCCAGGGAGGTGCGCCGCCCCCCTATCCAGGAGTCGATCTCGATGGGGCCCCACATGCCTGATCGGTCTACCGGCGATTAAAAAAGGGTATCCGGCTCAGAGCGCGTCGGCCGCCGCGACCAGGTCCCTGAACCGGCGGGTGCGGTGCAGGAGGGCGAAGCCGACCCGCTCGATGAAGGTGAACGTGAAATCGCCGCCCGCGGCGTGCGGGTGGCCCCCTCCGCCGAACCGGCGGGCGACGAGGTGGCTGATCGGTGGGACGGACCGGATCGAGAACCGGCCCGAGCCGTTCACGATCACCTCGACCTCGGTCCCGAGCCTCTCGCGGATCGCCGCGGCGGTCTCGGAGGGGTAGCCGTAGAGCGGGGCGAATGCGACCCGGTAGCGCTCGCCGGCGAGGTGGACGTGGGCAACCGAGCGGTCGATCATCGCGGACATCTCGTCGCGGATCTCGGCGTACTCGGCCTCGACCTTGGCGTCGGTGAACCGGCCCCTGGCCAGCAGGTCGCGGACGTGGTTCCGGTTTTTCGGGCGCTGGAGCACCTGGCCGAGGACGGCTGACCGGGGGTCCAGGTGGAGCCAGAGGTCGTAATCGCAGACCACGCCGGCGATCTCGCGCGCGACGGAGTCCCCGGGAAGGAGGTCGCGGGCGACGATCCCGCACCCGCACGTCGCCGTGTCCACCCGGAGCAGGTCGACCCGCGCGCGGACGGCCTCCTGCTCGTCGTCGTCCCACCGGTGGTGGTCGCGCCACTCGACCCGCCAGCCGCTAGCCCGGGCGACCTCGAGCGAGGAGAGGGCCGGCTCCCGGTACCCGAGGTCGCTGATCGAGAGGAGGTCGCCGCGTCCCGGCAGGGCCGCGAGCCGCTCGAGGAAGGCGGGGAACTTGCCGACTGACGAGAAGACGGTGAAGACGTCCCCGTAGCGCCGCCGGTGGATCGCGTCCGCGCCGACCGCGTCCAAATCGTTGTGGGTGAGGTGCACCACGGAGGCCCGCCGTTCCCGTGCGGCGTCGACGACGCGCTCCTCGGCCAGCGAGAGTGTGGGGACGTGGGACATGCACCTAGGGGTGGGCACGGGGAGGAATGAAGGTATCCGAAGCGGACCCCCCCGCCTCCCTGCACCGTGAATTATTTATCCGGGAAGGGGCAACGTGGATCCGCCTGCCTTAGTAGCTCAGTTTGGGAGAGCGCCAGACTGAAGATCTGGTTGTCCCCGGTTCAAATCCGGGCTGAGGCACTTTTACGCATATTTTAGCGTTCTTTCGTCAAATGGAACCAGATTTATTTTTATTTCGCTCACGATTATTGCCATCGCATCGGGTCGTAATAATCGCACATAGGGCAAGCGCGTGGTCCATCACACGGGCGCAGACAGGGGCTCGTTTCATTCTGTCTGTCTCGCGTCCAGCCGAGCATAGAAGAAGGTCGAGCCCTCGCCGGGCGCTGACTCCTCAGCTGCTCTTCCGGAACTCGCCGGTCTGCTCGGTAGTGTAGCGAAAGTTCTGTAAAAGTGCAAGAGGCCCTGAGTCCAACCAGAAATTTCACAAAGGAGAACCAGGACCATGATCCCGTTATCGTGTATCGAAGATGGGTATAGTGTCATTTCAACCCCTAACTCCTATCATGTAGGAGGAGTTCATGACCAGGATTATCTGCCCGCGCTGTCACTGCGAGAAGTTGTATCGCATGAGCACGGGAAAGCGTCGATGCTCCCA
>JAAYEG010000016.1 GCA_012728895.1 Methanospirillum sp.
CATGATCCCGCAGATAGGTTTCAGCGGCCTCTTCGTCACCGGTGTATCGACCTAAGTCGACGAGGGATACCATACGTCCACCGTCTCATTCATCATATGAAGGTGGCATTAATTAAAGAATCGCCTAGGAATTTATCCGGATTCCACGAGACAGGAATTCATTGTGTCCGTCGATGCAGGGTTTCGCACCAGGTCGACCACCATGAGAAGTCCCTCCCCAGTAGAAGGGATCCCCGAGGGTAGGGGGGCCTTGTGTCAATCCAGGGGCAGGATTTTTTTTCGAAAATTCTGCGAAGTCTTCATACGCAGGCAGGCTCAATACTTTCCCGGTGAACGACGGCACGCTCGAGGATTGGGTTGACCGGTATACGGATTTTCTGCGCATGCGCCACTACTCGGAAGCAACAGTCCTGACGTATCGGCGGTCCCTCCGGGCACTCGCTTCGGCCCTCGGCGTCCGTGACAAACCGCCGGGTGGGATCCTCCGGCCAGCCGACGTCACGACATCCGCAATCTATGACCATCTTGCCACCATCTCCGAAGTAAGCCGGCTTTCGCCACGTACCCTGAACCGGATCATCTGCTCGTACTCGTCGTTCTTCCGGTACCTCGTGGCGCAGGGGTCGATCGACGCAAACCCGGTCGACCGAATCGAGCGGCCGAAGAGTGGGCGCACCGGGGTCAAATGTCTCAAGCACGCCCAGGTGCTCAGGCTCTTGCGCACGGTCGATGACCCGCGCGACCGGCTAATCATCCGGCTCATCTATGCGACAGGGGTCCGCGTCTCCGAGCTTTGCTCGATGAAGATCGAGGCGATCGACCTGGACGACGGCGTGGTGCGTATCACGGGGAAAGGGAATAAGGAGCGGATGGTTTTCCTGGATGATGCGACCGCCGATGCCCTCGTCGAGTTCATCGGCGACCGCACTTCGGGCCCGCTCTTCATCGGGTATGGGGGAAAGCCACTATCGACAAGATCCGTTCAGCTCCTCTTTCGCCGCGTTGCCCCGACGGGTGTGACACCGCACACCATCCGGCACACGTACGCGAGCGAGCTCTATCGAAGAAGCCGGAATCTACGCGTCGTCCAGGAGAACCTGGGTCACACCTCTATCAAGACGACCGAGGTCTACCTGCATACGGACCTCGAAGAGCGCCGCAATCTCTACCGGCGGCATTTTCCGCTCTCTGCCGGGAGCGAAGAGCCGTGAACGGGATTGCCGGGTTCACCTCCAGTCCCTGCCATCCATCTACATCTCTATCCTGGTCGTAACGCCATGCATCTGGTTGGCCGGCAGGCGGTAAAACTCCACGAAGGACGGTGAAAGCCGCTTAATCGTCGCGAAGATCCGCCAGACGATCCGGTCGGTCACGATCTCCTCGCAACCATAGAAGATCGCCTTCTCCTGGATGTTATGCGCATGGAGAATTGGGACGATGTCCACCATCTCGAGGTAACCGTGCCTGACCTCGAAAACCCTTAGCCCTTCGGCCAGGTTCTTCTTGAATCTGCTCGTCAGGCCGAATGGAGCATCCTGGACCACGATAGAGACCAGGATATTGTCCTGGTAGAGGATGTTGTGCACGAACATGGTCCGACCCACGTACGGCGGGACCTTCTGGACGTCGCGGGCGAAGAAGAGGGCTGTTCCGCTGATCCGGTTCATCGTGGCGCGCACCTCCCGGTACTGGTCGAGGAACACGCCGAGGGGCACCGGGTGAAAAGCACGGTAGACCCGGCGCTGGCCCGCTATATAAATCAGAATTACGGCCAGAGGGAAGGCGGCCATGACGAGGGACCAATATCCACCCGTCGAGAGCTTGCTGAGGCTCGCTCCGAAGTAGGAGACGTCGAGCAGGGTGATCCCCGCGAGCACCGCCGCGTAGCCGTAGCGGTGCCGGCGCATGAATATTAATGTCATGAGGAGACCGGTCACGGTCATGGTCCCTGTAACGGCAAGACCGTAGGCGGATGCAAGGTTCCCTGATTCACGAAAGACAAACATGACAAGGAGGACTGATCCGAATATTCCCCAGTTGACGATGTCGATGTAGATCTGACTTCGCAGCTGGGTCGAAGTGTACTCCACCTTCATCGCGGGTAGCAGGCGGGTCATAATACCCTGATAGACGATCGAGAAGATCCCGCTGATCATCGCCTGGGATGCGATAACGGTTGCGGCAATCGAGAGCAGGACGAAAGGCACGTAAACGATCTCCGAGATCGAGAGGATCAACTCGAAGAGGATGTTCTCAGAGCCCGGGTTGGCCAGCGCGAATGCACCCTGACCGAGATAATTGACCGCGAGGGCGACAAAGATATAACTCCAGGCGGTCTGGATCGACTCTCGACCGAGGTGGCCCATGTCCGCGTAGAGCGCCTCGCCGCCCGTTGCGCAGAGGATGACCGATGCGAGGATCAGAAACGAGGAGAGGCCATTAGAGAAGAGGAAGGCGAGCCCGCGCAGGGGGTTGAAGGCGTTCAGCACAATGGGCACATGGACGATCATCGCGAGGCCCGATACTGTAAGCACAGCGAACCAGACGACCATGAGAGGACCAAAGGCAGAGGCGACCCGTTCACTCCCGCGGCGCTGGAAGAGAAAGAGGGCGGTGGCGATGCCGGCACCCAAAAGAACGAGGAGGACGGGGTTCATCGGCCCGATGCCCGGCACCAGTCGCAGTCCCTCGACGGCCGAGAGGATGCTGATCGCGGGGGTTATCACACCGTCGCCGATCAGAAGCGAGATGCCAATCACGGTGAGGACGAGGACAGCGTTTTTCGAGCGTGCTGTCTTCAGAAGCGGGTCGAGGATCTCGTGAAGCACGATCGTGCCCCCCTCGCCCTTCTTTCCCAAGCTCATGGCGAGCCAGGCATACTGGACCGTGACGATCAGGATCAGGGTCCATATAATCAGGGATAGGGCTCCGAGAACGGCAAACTCGGTTCGGGGGATGAGTCCGAGGATAACCGTCAGGGTGTAGATAGGGCTCGTCCCGATGTCGCCGAAGACAAGACCGGATGCTTTCACAGCCCCAAGGATTCTTGCCCTGCCGGATGTCGCCATCCCAACCGTATCCGCTCTCAGGTCCATGGTATATCAATCTGCCTGTGGTCACGACCGAACCATGACTGGCCGACGGTTTAACGTATCCTCTTCTTTTCATCCCCCGTTATCCGGGCCAGTCCAAGTTTAGGCGAACGATTAATCGCGTCTGTGGACAAAGGAATGGTAGAATGATACCCCCGTAGTGTAGCGGTCAATCATGCAGGACTTTGGATCCGGCGACCCCGGTTCGAATCCGGGCGGGGGTACTCCCATCAACAACAAATTGCATATCTCGAACTACCCGTTTGCGTCGTGCACCCGGTGCGGCGGGTGCCGGTTGACTGGCCTTGTTCCGGATCGGGGACCATACGGCGCTTTCTACATACCTCCATCGTTGAGTCAATCAGGCTCGTTCCCTTCTTGCCGGTGAGCAAATATCACATCTCGTCGATGGTAAAGGTCATCGAGAATAACTCCCGTTCCGCTGACACACTCGGAATCGAAACCCTGGCCTTCCTGGTCGATTCCGCCCGCGCGCCAGACAATATGAGATGAATTATCACTGCTATCGCCGCGCAACCGTGACGGAGAGGGGGTCCCAAGATGCGATGCGGCACCACCTCACGAATTCGTAATTCGGTGTATCAACGATATCGCTGGTCGGAGATGCTGGACCGAGGGACCTTCCGGTGCTATCAGGACCACCTCGTGCGGGTACTGCAAGAAGAGCGGATCCTTGCGGACCCCAAAATCCTCGACTCGAAGGGCAACACCGTGAAGATTCTGACGCTGTAACGTTCCCACGGGCCACAGGGACGGGGTTCCATGAGCGTGCTCGCAAACTCCAGACTCGGGTTTCGGGCGATCCCCCACGCGTAACCGGGAGTTTCCTATACTTTCAAAGGGCTTCTGGTCCGCTCGGATTGCCTAATTATGCCCGTCCGGTCGCCGGGCATCCCGCGTTCTCGAGGTTTTTCGGGGCGCAACTGTTTTGGTAGCACAGGGCGACTCTTTGCTGGTGCGTCCATGTCGAGAGAGAGCCGCGACGCGGACCTGAGAATGAAGTTCATCCGGGGCGAGATTACCTTCCAGGAGTACAAGTCGCTGCTCTCCGGCAGGAATACCCTGCGCGACCGGATCAGGGGACACATCTCCTCCCTGCTGCTGGTGATCATCTCTCTGGCCGTGATCGGCTTCATTCTGTCACGATTGCGGATCGTGGTACTGATCCCGGTCTCGATCTGGGTCTTTCTTCTGATTGTTCTGGTTACCATCCTCGTGCTGTTCTTCGTACTCGACCATTTCATCAACCCGGATTGAAGGAAGTTCCCGTCAGCCCACGATCGGGAACCTGACCCGTGTCCCTGTATATTCAGAATTTCCTGGCAAGGGACGCTTATTGCCGGTGCAGTCCGTCCCTTCCGCAGAATCCCCTAGGCCCTTTGAGGCGGGTACGCTTCCATGTGCCGCTTCCAGTCCCGGATCGGCTTCGTGGTAACAGGTAATAACCGAGCGGATCGGTCGGGATCCCTGATGTAAAGTGAGGCGGGGCGATGGAACAGACAGGAAAAACGTCTTCCCGGCAATCCGTTTCCGAGATCAGAGGGCAATAAGGGAGCGTGCCGGGTGAGAACCGGGCTACCCTACCCCAATCCCTGCGGGGATGCTCTCCTCGCGCCGCCCGTCCCGATATGAACCGCACTGGCAGGAGACTGCTGCCCTATGCCATAAGCCATCCTGGGAACAGGTCGCATCCCTCCCCGCAAGTCCCTGCCCCCCCTTCTCGACCGGGTAAATCTCCCAGGTGTCGATCTTGACAGTCCGGCCGTTGACCCCTGCGACGACATCCTTTTCCTGCAAAGAGGATGGTATGATTAAAGGGTATAGTGTCATTTCAACCCCTAACTCCTATCATGTAGGAGGGGTTCATGGCCAGGATTATCTGCCCGCGCTGTCACTGCGAGAAACTCTATCGCATGAGCACGGGAAAGCGTCGAT
Organism: Methanospirillum sp.; assembly: GCA_012728895.1. GTDB lineage: Archaea > Halobacteriota > Methanomicrobia > Methanomicrobiales > Methanospirillaceae > UBA288. The sequence continues at coordinate 5,049 of JAAYEG010000016.1, forward strand.
GCTCCCAC
>JAAYEG010000017.1 GCA_012728895.1 Methanospirillum sp.
CGTCCCTGCGTATGCGTGGGTGTCCGGGACGGCGTGGTCCCCGGTGGTGCCGTCGCCCCAGTCCCAGCCGATCCGGGTGATCGCGGTACCGGCGGTGCCTGCCGCCGACGTTCCGCCGACCGTGACCGTGGAGCCGGACACGGTCGGGTACAGGATCAGGGTCGGCGGGTAGGCCTGCGCCGGCGTCGGCGTCTCCGTCGGCTCGACCTCCAACGTCTTCGTCGCCGTGTCGGAGCCGGCGCCGTTCGAGACCGTGAGCGATACAGCGTAGGTGTCCGGGTCCGCGAACCGGTGCGAGGGGTTCTGAACGGTGGAGGTGGAGCCGTCGCCGAAGGTCCAGAGCCAGGTCTTCGCGCCGGTCGATTCGTCCGTGAACTGGACCGTGAGCGGCGCTCGCCCGTCTGTCGGTTTAAAGGAGAACTCGGCGACGGGGGGGTCGATCGGCGGCGGGGGAACGGTGATCGCATGGATCACCTTGGGGGCGTCCCCGCCCGGGCCGGAGGCGCGGAAGGTCGTGATGTAGTTCCCGGGCTGGGAATAGGTATAGACCCAGAAGGGGTCCGAGGTAATGGTGTAGTTCCCGTCCCCGGCGGTCCAGTGACGGGAGGTGACCTCGCCGGTCGAGGTGTCCGTGAAGCGGACGGTCAGGGGTCCGACCACTTTACAGGTGAACGAGGCATCGATAGCGACGGGGGGTGGACCCACATGAATTGTCTGTTTTGCTACGGGCTCGGTTAAAAGTGGAGCATTTATAACCGAAAGCGTCACCTCGTAGTCTCCCTGACTTGTGAAGGTATGGATAGGAGCGGATTCATCCGATGTTGAACCATCACCAAAATCCCACTGCAGTGTGACGCCTAATGGGGGAACTCCTCCCTGGTTATCATAGGTGTGATCGGTGAATTGAACCGTCAACTTCGCCGGACCCGAAGTTACATTCGCGGTAAAACTCGCAAAACTCGTGGCCTCTGCGGGAAATGATAGGAGAAGAAGAGGAAGCAGGGCTACTATAGCGACCACCACGGGCATATGGCGCTTGGAGCCGGCCTTCACAACCCCATAATCGGCAGGGCATTATTCTCCCTATCGGATAAGGTTTTCCAAACGGATCGGTGCCGGGACCGGGACCGTGCCCGGATCACAGTGAGCCGCCGTTGCGGACGGTCCCGATACCCGGAAAAGGGGGGAGAGCGGGGGCGGGCTTGAGATCTCAGGCGTAGATCATCGTCCCGACGCCGTCGCGGGTGAAGAGCTCGAGCAGGAGGTTGTGCTCGGTGTTGCCGTTGATGATGTGTGCGAACTGCACGCCGCTCTCGAGGGCCCTGCACATCCCCTCGACCTTGGGGATCATCCCGCCAGCGACCTCGCCCGAACCGATCATCGCGAGCGCCTCGTCCCCGGAGAGCCGGCGGAAGACCCTCGTGCGGTCGCGGTCCATCACGCCGTCCACGTCCGTCATGTTGATCAGCTTGTAGGCCTTCAGCGCGACTGCGATCATCGCCGCCGCCGTGTCGGCATTGATGTTGAGCGAGTTTCCGTCGCGGTCGATCGCGATCGGGGCGATGACGGGGATGTACCCGTCGTCGAGCAGGGTCGACAGGAGCCCGGGGTTCACCTCCTGGATCTCGCCGACGTGCCCGAGGTCGACCTGCTCGTCCCGTTCCCCGACCCGGACCAGCTGGGGACCCATCCGTCGTGCGACCAGGAGCCCGCCGTCGTTTCCCGAGATCCCGACACCGTGCGCCCCGCACTTCTGGAGGAGAGAGACGATGTTCGAGGAGATCTTGCCCACGAGCACCATCTGCGCGACCTCGAGCGTATCCTCGTCGGTGACCCGCAGCCCCGCGACGAACTTGGGCTCCTTGCCGAGCGCCTTCATCTTCTCGGTGATCTCCGGGCCGCCGCCGTGGACGAGCACGACGCGGATGCCGATGTAGCGGAGCAGCACCACGTCCCGGATCGCCGCCTCGAGAACGGCCGGATCGACCATCGCGTGGCCGCCGAGCTTGATCACCATGACCGTGCCGTGGAACTGCTGGATGTAGGGCAGTGCCTCCGTCAGGACTTCAACGCGCCTCATGTCGTGTACTTCCCGTTGATCTCGACGTAGCCCTCGGTCAGGTCGCAGCCCCAGGCCGTTGCCTCGCCCTCGCCGGCAGCGAGGTCGAGGCAGAAGACGACCCGCTTCCCGGACATCGCCGCCTTCGCCCTCGCGAGGTCGACCACGATCTCGCCGCGCGTCACGAGCGGGAGGGCGCTTGGGCCCTCGCCGATCGAGAGCGAGATCGAGTACGGGTCGAACTCGACACCGGCCCGGCCGGCGGCCGCCACGATCCGACCCCAGTTCGGGTCCTGGCCGTAGACCGCGGTCTTGACGAGCGGCGAGCCGACGATCGTGCGGGCGACGACGGCGGCGTCCTCCTCCTCGGGGGCCCCGGTCACGTTCACCTCGATAAGCCGGGTCGCGCCCTCGCCGTCGGCCGCAATCTGGATCGCGAGCGCCCGGCAGCAGGCCTCGAGGGCCTTCTCGAACCGGTTCGGGTCGACCCTGCCGGCGGTGCCTGTCGCGGTCACGAGAGCGACGTCGTTGGTCGAGGTGTCGCCGTCGACGACCACACGGTTGAACGAGCGGTCGGCGGCGAGCCGGAGCGCCGCCGTCAGGATCGGCTGTTCGACCGCCGCGTCGGTGTACAGAAACGCGAGCATGGTCCCCATGTTCGGGGCGATCATGCCCGACCCCTTGCAGATCCCGGCGACCGAGAAACCGTCGGCCTCGATCAGGGCGTGCTTCTCCACGAGGTCGGTCGTCATGATCGCCCGCGCGGCTGCCGCCTCTCCCTCCTCGTCGTGCCTGAGCGAGCCCGAGAGCCCGCGGGCCTGCCGCCCGATCAGGTCGAGGTCGAGGTACCGGCCGATCACCCCTGTCGACGCGACGGCGCACTCCCGCTCGTCGATCCCCATCGCACTGCCGCCGATCGCGGCCATCGCGGCTGCATCCTCGATGCCGCGCCGGCCCGTGTGAGCGTTCGCGCAGCCCGAGTTCGCGATCAGGCCACCGAAACGCCCCCGCCTGACCCGTTCCATCATCAGCTCGACCGGCGCCGCGCGGACCAGGTTCGAGGTGAAGACACCGGCCGCGGTCCCCTCCGCACGGACCAGGGCGAGCCCGAACTTCCCGTCCTTGACGCCCGCGGCCTCGACGCCCTCGATCGCGCAGATCGACCTCATTCGGCGGGCTCCCGGCCGGCCGCGAGCCCCTGGACGATGTCCGAGCGAGTCACGATACCGACCAGCTCGGCGCCCCGCATCACGGGCAGCCTGACGATCCCCTCGCGGAGCATGAGCGCTGCCGCGTCCGCGATCTCCAGGTCGCCCCCGATCGAGATCGGGGGCTCGCTCATCACCTCGGAGACGGCCATGGTCCCGATGTCCGTGAGCGCCGCCTTGGTCTTCTCCCAGTTGATGAACTCCCGGATCGGCACCTCGATGATCTCGAGCGGCGACGGCAGCCAGAGGTCCTCCGAGGGCGGGCGGGTCGAGAGGAGGGCGAGCAGGTCCGAGTCGGTCACCATCCCGACCAGGCGCGTCCCGTCGAGAACGGGAAGCCCTCCTATCCGGTTCTCGCGCATGATCCGGGCCGCGTCACGGACGGTCGCTTGCGCCTGGATCGTGACCGGGTCCGGGCTCATGATCTCGCTGACCTTCATTGTCACGCCTCAGGGTGCGACGCCGGCCGATCGAAGCCCGTCGTCCTCGTTGTAGCCGCACATCAGGTTCATGTTCTGGATCGCCTGGCCCGCCGCGCCCTTGACCAGGTTGTCGATCGCGGAGACCACGACGGCGCGGTCCTCGGATACCTCGACCGCCAGGTCGCAGTAATTCGAGCCGCGGACCGACGAGAGGCTCGGCGGCTGGTACCGGACGAAGGGTTCCCTCGCGTAGAACCTGCGGTAGAGCCCCTCGACCTCCTCCTGCTCCATCGGCTCCCGGAGCAGGATGTGAGCGGTCGTCAGGATACCGCGGTTGACCGGCAGGAGATGTGGCGTGAAGTAGCACCTGGCCTCCGACCCGAGCGCCGCCAGCTCCTGGCGCATCTCGGCGAGGTGCCGATGACCCGTCCACTTGTAGGCGGTGCACGTGTCGCCGACGTTCGGGTAGTGGGTCACGGCCGACGGATTGTCCCCTGCCCCTGAGACCCCCGTCTTCGAGTCGTAGACCACGGTCCTGGCGAAGGAGGCGAGCGGCGCTGCCGCGAGGGTCGCCCCCGTGGGGAAGCAGCCGGGGTTCGAGACGAACGGGACCCCGACGACCGCGTCGCGACGGAGTTCGGGGATCCCGTAGGGGGCCGCGAACCAGTCGGTGTGCTCGACGGCGTAGACCGCCTCGAAGACCTCCTTCGGCAGCCGGTAGTCGGCCGAGAGGTCGACGACGCGGATCCCCCGGTCGAGGAGCGGGCGGGCGTACCGCATCGCCGCCGTGTGCGGGACGGCGAGGAACGCGAAGTCCGCCTCGATCCCCCCGACATCGGGGTTCGAGAAGACCAGGTCCGTGAACCCCGCGAGATGGGGGTGTACCTGCGTGAGCGGCGTGCCGTCGTGCTTCCGCGAGGTCACGACGGTCACCTCTGTCGAGGAGTGGGAGGCGAGCAGGCGGACCAGCTCGCCACCGGCATACCCGGAGGCCCCGACGATGGCGATCTCCATGCGCATATATCTATACGAGCGCGCTTTAAGGGGATCGATATCAGCGGATGATCTTGGCGATCGGGAGCTCCAGGATGTCCTCGGCCCCCGCGGCCTTCAGGAGCGGGATCAGCCGGTTCACTTCCGACTTCTTGACCACCGTCTCGACCGAGAAGTACTCGATTCCGAAGAGCGCCGATACGGTCGGGCGCTTCAGGGCGGGCAGAGCGGCCATCAACGTCTCGACGGCGTGGGCGGGAACGTTCATCGAGAGCAGAGCCCTCGAGCGTGCGTCGAGGACGCCGAGCAGCAGGGTCGTGAGCTCGTCGATCGCCTGCCGGCGAGCCGGGTCGGCCCAGGCTTCGCGGTTCGCGACGATCACGGTGTACGACTCCATGATCTGGCCGATGATCTTCAGCCCGTTTTGCCTGAGCGTGGTCCCCGTCTCGGTCAGGTCGACCACCACGTCCATCAGGTCGGGGACTTTTGCCTCCGAGGCGCCGTACGACGGGAAGAGATGCACCTCGATCCCCAGGTTCTCGAAAAAATCCCCGGTCAGACGGGGGTACTCGGTCGTCACCCGCGCACCCGGCCGGATCACCTCGACCGAGTCCGCCGGGTCGCCACCGTGCACCGCAACCACGATCCTGACCGTCCCCTCCCCCGTCTTGGAATAGTTGAGCTTCGCGACCTCGACCACGTCGGCGTCGGTCTCCCGGACCCAGTCGAGCCCCGATATCCCCAGGTCGAAGTAGCCGAGCCCGACGTACTGGGGGATCTCCTGCGGCCTTAGGATCTTGACCTTGCCGATCCTCTGGTCCCTGATCACGGGGTTGTAGTCGCGGTCGGTCCGCCTCACCTCGAGGTCGGCCTCGCGGAAGAGAGCGAGCGTCTGCTCCTCGAGCGAACCCTTCGGGAGCGCGATGCTGATCATGCGAAACATCATGCGCGGGAGAAGAGGATAAATGGCAGCGCTCAGTCGAGGAGGTGGACCACGAAGCCGGAGAGAACCTTCGGCTCGAACCAGGTCGACTTCGGCGGCATCACGAGCCCGGCGTCGGCGCAGTCGAGCACCGTCCCGATCGGGAGGGGCTGGAGCGCGAACGCCACCGCGAACTCGCCCGAGGCGACGGCGTCCGTCAGACGCGTCAGCGGCTTCGCCCCGCCGAGGTAGTGGAGGCGCGGGTCGCCACGCGGGTCTGTGATCCCGAAGATCGGGTCGAGCACCCGGTCCTGGAGGTACTGGACGTCGAGTCCGGTGATCAGCCCCTCCTCGGGGTTCCGGGGGAACGAGAGCTCGTACCACTGCCCGGGGAGGTACATGTGGAGCACGCGCCGGCCCGGTGCCACCGGTCCCCGCGGGGGGATGTGGAAGCCCCGCGCGTCGACGCCCTCTATCGGTTCGACCGTGCCGAGCGCCCGGAGCGCCCGGAGACAGCCTCCGGGGGTGAGGGGGCCGAGGTCGGCCAGGAGACGGGAGTAGCCGTGGAGCCGGACACGGTCGTGGGCGAAGAGGACGGCCATGAACCGTCCGGACTCGGCCGTTCCCCTCCCCGAGGCCTGCCGCGCGGCGGCGACGGCGACCGCGGACTTCGCCCGGTGGTGACCGTCGGCGATGTACAGGGCGTCCACCCCGGTGAAGGCCTCCTCCAGGGCGGCGATCGCGGCGGGGTCGTCGATACGGTGGAGCCGGTGGCGCATCCCGGGCTCGGGCGCCGTCTCGGTCGAGACCGGGGTCTTCCTGGCGAGCCGTTCGATCCCGGCGTGCAGTCCGCCCGGGTCGCGGTACAGGAGAAAGACGAGGCCGGTGTTGGCGTTCACGGCCTCGACATGGCGCGTGCGGTCCCGTTCCTTGTCGTACCGCGTCTGCTCGTGCCTCCGGACCACCCCGGACTCGTAGTCGCCGACCCCGATGCAGGCGACCAGGCCCGTGTACGTCCGCTCGGGGGTGACGACCTCGTAGACATAGAACCCGGGAGAGGGATCCTGGCGCATGAGCCCGTCACCGAGGAGCTTCCGGAAGCGGCTCCCGGCGAGGGAGTAGATCCGGTCATCGCCGGCCGGAACGCCCGGGAGGTCCGCGTCCGCACGGATCACCGAGAGAAACGAGAGCGGGTTCTCCGCGATGATGCCGCGCGCCTCGCGGGCCGAGACGACGTCGTACGGCACGGACGGGATCGCCTGGTCCTGGCCCTGGGCCGGCCTGACGCCCGAGAACGGATGGATCTGCACCATGGATCCCGGTTAACTTGGGCGTGAATCGACTTAAGTCCCTGTGCCGGCCCGGCGGACCGCGGCGCAGGGTGAACCGGCACCAGCGGCGGGGCGTGCAGAGGGGATCGGACGGAACGACCATGCTGAACGCCCTGACAAGCGGATGGGCAGGCCGGGAGTAGCGCTCTTCTCCCGGAAGGCAGGGTCATGGGGCAGGGTTCCGCTCCGCCGGTGACCGGGACCATGTCGGGGCTCGGTCCTTTCATTTCACTGCCACGGCAACCCGCAGCCGGACAGCGACCCGTGATGGAGGGGAGCGGACCCCGGTGCAGGGAGGAGACGAGATCCCCGCCGGCTCGATCCCGTCCCCTGGGATTCCGCTCTGAAAGAAGTCTGCAGTGCTGTTGAGAGGAACGGCCCGCACCGCTCCCGTGAGACGACGGGACGTCACCCGGGGCGGTCGATCCCGCGGGTCGGAAGCTCCCGGGCCGAGCGGAGAAGGAGCAACCCCTCCATCACGCGGGACGGAGGGGGAGGGACTGGGGGATGCCCGGTTCCTGTGGGTCGGCCCGTTCGAGCCAGGCCTCACGCCAGAAGTGGAAGCAGGATCGGTCGCAGCCCTCGTGACGCTCCCCGTTGCAGTAGACGCCCTCGAGGAACACAGTCGGGCTCTTCAGTCGCCTCACCTCCCCGGTCGACTCGAGCTTGATCACCTCGACGGTCTTGAAGACCCTGAATACCCTGCCGCTGTATGACTCCATCTCGGGCATGAAGTAGAGACCCCTGCACCGCCGTCGCTCGTCCAGGGTTGCATAGATCTCTTCGAGATGCCGAACCCTGGCGTATTCTCCCGGCCGGAGGTCCAGGGGTTCGATTCCCGGGGATTCCGTCGGGGGTGCGGGGGCGCCGGGTGCCGAATCAGCGGTCAGTTGGTGATTGACGCCATGAAGCGCCTGGACCACCCTCGACCTGATGCCACGCCCGAGGCGTAAAGAAAGAGGTGCTGCCGGAACGCTCATGCGCAGAACCGTCGGGAGGAGGAAGTTACAACACGCTCGATCAGAATTCATTAGTGTGTTTAGTAAACATGATCCTACTTAATAATTCGTTTCATATTCATGTTCATGGCCATGATATAAAGTTACCCCTCCCTCCGACCCGCCACCAGGGGGTCTCCGGTTACCGGGGTCCCGCCCCCCGGTTTTCCAGGGCGCCGGGAGAACGGCTCGGCGCGACGACGCTCATCCGATGCCAAGCCTGATATGGAGGATCGGCCAACCAGACAGGGGATGATGGCGGAGCCGCTCCGGATCCACCGGGCCCGGGCCCACGACCTCCCCGGCGTCGCGGCGATCGAGCGGGTCTCGTTCCCGGACCCGTGGGACCAGTCCACCCTCGCCTGGATCCTGGAGTACTGCGGCGACTTCTTCTTCGTCGCGACGGCAGGGAGCGCCGTGGCCGGGTTCCTGGCGGGCGCCGTCGAGGACACGGGCGAGCAGGTGATCGGCCACATCTGCAACTTCGCGGTTTCCCCGGGGTTCCGGAAGCGCGGGATCGGCCGGCAGCTCGTCGCCCGTGTCGAGCAGCAGTTCCTGATCGCCGGGGCCTCTGCCGTCCAGCTCGAGGTCCGCGCCTCGAACCGTGAGGCGCAGGCCTTCTACCGGCGGTGCGGATACCGCGAGGTCTTCCAGATCCCCGGCTACTACGCGAACGGCGAGGATGCGCACGTCATGATGCGCTGGTTCCGCTAACCGCGTCCGAGGGTCGCGTGTGCACGGGCGAGGTGGCGGGCCGCGAGGGCGGCGAGGAGGGAGAGCTCCCCCGCCAGCACGCCGGCCGCCACGATCTCGGCGAATGCCCGTGCATGCTCCCCCGGCGGGTTCCCGCCCCCGGCCACGCCGAGCAGGGCGAGGCACTCTGCCTGGGTCTCTATCGCGGTTCCCCCGCCGACCGTGCCGAGCGGCAGGGCGGGGAGTGTGACCGCGACGTAGACGCCGCCGGGGACCGGTTCCACGGTCGTGATTGCGAGGGAGCCCTCGACCACGTGCGCGGGGTCCTGGCCACAGGCGATGAAGAGGGCCGCCACCACGTTCGCCGCGTGGGCGTTGAACCCCAGGGCGCCTGCGCGGGCCGAACCGACCAGGTTCTTGCGGGTGTTCACCTCCACCAGGCTCGCCGCGTCGGTCTTCAGGACGTCGTGGACCAGGTCCCCGGAGAGCTGCACGCCCGCCGCGACCGAGCGCCCACGGCCCGCCACCGCGTTCACGGCGGCCGGTTTCTTGTCCGTGCAGAGGTTGCCCGAGGTTGCGACCAGCCGTGCCCCCGTCGCGCTCTCTATCACGGCGCTCGCGGCCTCGGAGGCGATCGTGACCATGTTCATGCCCATCGCGTCCCCTGTCGTGAACGCCAGCCGGACGTGGACCGAGGTCCCGGCGACCGAGCAGTCCGCCCCCACGAGCCGCCCGTGGCGCGTGGTCGCGTCGGCCGCCTCCTGCAGCTCGGGCAGGTGCCCCTCGACCCAGCGGACGACCTCGGCCGCGTGGGCGACCGACCGCGCCGCGAAGACCGGCGCGCGGGTCATCCGGTCGGCCAGGATCCGGCACTCGGCCCCGCCGGCCCGGGTGATGACGGAGGCCCCGCGGTTCACCGAGGCGACGAGTGCCCCCTCGGTGGTCGCCAGCGGGAGCCAGACCTCGCGGTCGACGTGCTCCCCCCTGACACGGAGCGGGCCGGCGACCCCGACCGGGACCTGCACCGCGCCGATCATGTTCTCGCAGTTCCGCCGCGTCGCCCGTTCGGGCGAGATCCCGTAGGCGCCGAGCGCGTGGAGTGAGACCCCGGTCTCCTCCTCGATGAACGCGCGGCGGACCGCCACGGCCTGTTTCGCGGGTAGCGACTGCTCGAGGGAATAGAGTTTAAGCGTGCCGCTCCGAAGTCTCTCAAGGTACCCGTCCATACCGGAGTAATGGTCGGCGGAGATGATGAGAGATGTGGGAGGTCGAGCAGTGGGGGATCGCCGTGCCGCGCGACCAGGGCGAGGTCGTCCGCCGACAACTTCTCGACGCCGGCCTCCTCGATCGCTCCCTGAGGGTCCGGGCCGGGGAGGACCGGCTCTGGCTCCCGGTCACCGGGCCCGTCGAAGGGGCGGTCAGGACGCGCTTTTTCGCGCGGGCGCCGGCACCGGAGATCCCGCGGCACGAGATGGTGGGGCAGATCGCGATCCTGCCCGTTGACGACGAGGAGGAGGCCACCCGCCTTCTCGCGGCGCGCCCGTCGATTCGGACCGTGCTCGTCCCGGAGGGAAACGTCGAGGGACGGTTCAGGACGCGCCGGTTCCGGGTGCTGGCGGGAGAGGAGTCAACGGCGACGGAGATCCGGGAACACGGCCTGGTCTTCCGGGTCGACCTCTCCGAGGTCTACTATTCGGCCCGGCTCGCGACCGAGCGGAAGCGCCTGACGGACCTCGTCGCGCCGGGGGAGCGGGTCCTCGACATGTTCGCCGGGGCCGGGCCGTTCGCGATCGCGCTCGCGCGGAGGGCGGGGTTTGTCGCGGCCTGCGACGTCAACCCGGCCGCTGTGGCGGCGCTGATCGAGAACTGCCGGCGGAACCGGACCCACAATGTGCTCCCTGTGCTGGCCGACGCGGCCCGGCTGCCGGGAGTGCTATCGCGGCCCTTCGACCGGGTGGTCATGAACCTCCCTCTCTCGCCGCTCCCGTTCCTCCCCGCGGCGTTCGCCCTCTGCCGGCCCGGCGGGACGATCCACCTCTACCACCTCCAGGCCTCGCGTGGCGAGGCCCTGCCCGCGTTCGCGCCGTTCCCGGTCGACGGCGTGGTCGAGAGCCGGGTCCGCTCGTACTCGCCGGGTCGGTGGCATGCGGTCTACGACATCACTGTCGGGCGCGAGACCGTCTCCTGACCGGGCGCCGGCCCGGGAGGTCCCGCGGGACCGGTGCGACGCGGACGGGGACGCTCAGGCGCCGTCGCCGAACGGGTCGACACGGTCGATCACGACCGGGCGGTGCTCCCGTTGGGCCGCCTCGCGCAGCTCGGTCACGCGGGGGACGTTCACGAGGCCGGCGAGCAGCACGACCACCCCGATTCGCCGGGAGTCCACGGGGTAGTCGCCCGAGCGGAGTTCGAACCCGCCGATCGTCCGGTCGAGCCAGCGCTGCACGGTCGAAAAGCCCTTCATCGAGAGCTCGCGCGACGGTCCCGCGACCAGCAGCAGGGCCTTCCGTGCGCCGGTCAGGTCGCACGGCACCGAGACCTCCTCGTACACGGCCTTCTTCGCGAGCTCGACGATCCTGGTCGCCCCGTCGAACGGGTCGGACCGGGAGACGAACGGGAGCCGCCGGCCGATCAGCCGTTCGAGCCAGTGCTCGGGGAGCGGCTCGAAGGCGTACCCGACCACGGCGAAACCCTGCCCTGAAAGCGTCCCGAGCACCTCGCCCGCGTCGACCACGACCTCACCGACCTGTCCCCCGAACTCGCCGGCCCGGAGGAGAAGGCCGATCCGGCGGGCGGCCTCGGCGTTCAGGGCCGCGTAGAGGGAGGGGGAGGGATCGCGCTCTCCGGCCGGCCGACGGGTTGCGAAGTTATCGTTGTCGAAGAGCAGGACCGCGTCTGCCCGGGGCAGGAGGGCGTCGAGGGCGTCCCCGGCCCGGGCCGCGATCCGCTCACCCTCGGACCGCTGCGGGAGGGCGGCGAAGACGAGGACGGGCTCGGCGAACCCCTCCCTGAGCGCGTCCACGAGCGCCGGCGCGAGCGCCCCCGACTCGCCGCCGACCCCGACGCAGAGCAGGAGCGCGTCGACGCCCGAGGCGTCCTGCCGCTTGAGGTGGTACAGCACCTGCTCGAGGTCGATCGCACCCGCACCGAGAGGTGGGAAATAGAGACGGTCCTCTCCCGGCAGGGAGGAGAGCTGCCGGAGGGAGTGCGCGTCCGTGTCGATCGCGGCTGCCTCCACGCAGGAGACCCGGCCCGACCGGTCCGTCCGGTAGAGCGCATCCACGAGCCGCCCACCCGCGCCACCAAGACCGATCGCGAGAACCCTCATGCCTCCCCGGGAGTACTATTTGAAGAACCGACCGGATATGTCCATCGCCGCGCGGAGGGGATTGCAACGGGTCCGGAAAAAAGGGTGGAGTTCAGATATAGGGGTTCCGCAGGCCCTTGCCGACGCCGAAGCTGCTCCTCTCCTCGATGGTCTTGCGGTTCTTGGTGATCTTCTCGGTCGCGAGCTTCGTGACGAGCTCGATGCCGGGCTTGACCTCCTCGATCGGCTTCGTCTCGAAGCAGCCGGCGGCCATCGCCTTCGACCAGATGTCCGTACCCTTCTTGGAACGGACGAAGACCGTCGACCAGCCATCGGGGGTACCGACCGAGCCGGTCGAGATGTCGGCGAGGTTCGCCACGTAGTCGAGGCAGACGTGGCAGCCGGGCTGCTCGTACTTGTGCGTGATCTTCAGCGGGAGCTGGACCACCGCACCGCGCTCGGTGTAGACCCAGAACTTGCCCTTGCCGATGTCGAGCTTGGTCACGTTCTCAAGCTTGGTGTTGGCGTGGTCCTCGACGAGCTGGACGATCGACTGGTACGGGAAGTTCTCCATGCAGAAGATCCCGATCGCGAGCGCGATCTTGTCGGGGACGTCCCGCAGGCCGACCGGGTAGAGCTGGCCCTTCCGGACCGCCTGCATCTGGCAGGGCGTCCCGACGATCCCGACCCTGTCCAGGCCGTACGAGCGGGTCGCCTCCTTGATGAACGAGACGTTCGGGCTGATGTTGTACTTCGTGCCGCGCGCGGCGTAGAGCTCGGCAACCGAGGTTGCCACCATCGGGCGCGGGCGCCACGGTTCGTCGCCGGGCCCTGCCACGATCGCACCGTCGATGATCCCCTCTTCGAGCGCGAACGCGAAGAGCTGGGTGACGATGCCGCCGTCCTGCGATCCCGCGAGAATTGCACGGTTGGTGCTGCGTGCGGCGACGCAGGACGAGTAATTGCCAAGGAAGTTGTCCTGAACCATGGTCCTCACCTCAGGGCGCCATCGCGGCGTCGATCGTCTCCATGATGCTCTCGTACTGGTTCACCACGTCGAAGCTGAACCAGCTCCGGGGGCACTGGTTGTAGCAGGCACCGCACTTGATGCAGAGGTCGCGCTGGCCCTGGGGCTTGCCGTACTCGTGCGTGATCGCGCGGACGGGGCAGGCGGCAGCGCACGCGCCGCACCCGATACAGAGCCCCTGGTCGATGACATCGTACATCAGGTCGCAGAAGCACGCTTCCGTGCCGCGCTTCGACAGCATCATCAGCGGTTTCAGGTACGCCTCTGCGAGGGCCTTCTGGTCGTCGCTGCCCTTGAGGAGCAGGTACGCCGCCACGCAGACATTCTTGATCAGCTGCGGCGACGGACCGCACCCGGGGAGATAGACGTCGACATCGATGATGTCGCCGATCGGCAGGAACGCCTCGTGCTGGGGCTGGTTCTGCTGGCCCCCCCGGCAGAACCGGGTGATGTTTCCGTAGCAGGCGCACGAACCGAGCGCCACGACGATCTTCGACTTCTCTCTCGTCTGGCGGATCTCCTCGACGGAGATCTTGTCGTTGATGCAGACGGACCCCTCGACGAGCGCGACGTCCATCTCGGGGATGTGGCGCACGTCCGCCAGGGTCAGGTCGTAGACCCAGTCGACATACTTGTCGAGCAGGGTCAGGAGCCCCGCGTAGTTATCAGCTATCGCGACCTCGCAGCCCGTGCATCCGCTCATGTGCACGTGGCCGGCGGTAATCTTGTCAGACACTGGTTTTGCCTCCTTTAATTCGTGTTGTGCCGTGTTCGTTTCCTTTATATCAGTGGGAACGGCAGATTTCTGCTCCTCCGCCACCGGTGCGCGTTCGACCGGCACTGCTGCCGGACGCGGTGCCGCCGGTTCCTCCGGCGGTGCCGGCTCGGCCGGCACGTCCGGTATCGGGGCCATCGCCCCCCCGGTCTCGACCGTGATGTCCTTCTTCGCGAAGATGGCCAGAATCCGCTCCAAGAGTCCCATTCTCGACTCCGATCTCTCTGAGGATGAATGACACCGTCCCCGGTATCGCAGCACGGACCGCTTCAGTGAGCCCAATCTCGAACTCGGGGGCGCTGACATGTCCGGGCTGACACCCGATGATCGTGATCTCGATCCGGTCCTTGATCCGCTGCAGGGGCTCCGCGAGGTCCCACGAGTGGGCGTCGCGGTAGGCCCCCGGGGGCAGATCCTCGACCTTCAGACGCGCGAGGGTGCCGGGTTCGGCTCCGAAGTCCGCGCAGTCGACGATGATCAGCCGCTCGGTGACCTCGGGATCGAGCAGGGTGAAGACGAAATGGGGGCCGCCGAGCCCGGCGTCGATCACCTTGACGTCGTCGGGCAGCTCGACCTCCTGCAGCGCCTCGATCACGGCCGGGCCGAAGCCGTCGTCCGCGAAGAGAGGGTTGCCACACCCCGCCACCACGATCTTGGGGAACAGCATCACCGGGCGCTCACTGGATCAGCTTCTCCGCCACGAGCCGGCGGTCCTCGTCCACGACGATCATGTGGGTCGCGCACGAGACGCACGGGTCGTAGCCGCGCATGATGACCTCGGCCAGCTGCCAGGGCGCACCGGTGAGGGCTCGGCTGCAGGTCGGGAAATTCCAGGTGGTGGGCACGAGCATCGAGTACTCCTGAACCCGTCCGTCCTTGACCCGGCCCAGGTGCACGTCGCACCCGCGCGGGGCCTCGTTGGCCGCCCATCCGAGCGAACCGTCGCCCTGCGGGATCTCGTCCGCGAGGACCGGCGCCGAACAGTTCAGGGCGTCGCAGCACTCGATGATCTTGTAGAACGCATCCGGGAACTCCATCGACCGGGCGATCTGCTGGGCCATGGTGCCCTTCTCGTCGTAGCCCTTGAAAACCTGGAGACGCGCTCGGGGACCGACCTCGACGGGCTGGCCGTCGTAGAGCGGGACGCCGGTGCAGGCCTCCATCTGGGGCCAGGCCTTCGCGCCCTTCGGGGTCGTGCCGCCGATCGGGTACTCCGGGTAGTCGTCGGTGATCTCCATCTCGCCCATGTACCAGTCCCAGGGACGGGTCTCGTTCCAGCGGGCCGGGTCCCAGCGCGGGTTCTCGTCCAGGCTCGACGAGCCGTAGAGCGGGTCCGCTGCCATGTAACCCTGGTTGTGGTAACCCAGATCGTCGGGGATCGGGACCTGCATGCCGCCGACCTCGGCCCAGTCGCGCTTCTGGAAGTTCCGGAAGACCGCGATCATGAACTCCATGTGATCGCGGGCGAGCACGAGTCCCTCCTTGGCCAGGTCGTAGATCTTCGCCTTGGCGCGGGGCTGGAGGTTCTTGTACATGCCGCCGATCCGGGGGTTCGACGGGTGGATGCACTCGCCGCCGGAGATCTCGCCGATGGTCTGGGCGATCTCGCGGATCCGCTGGATGCGCTTCGCGACCGACCGCACGGGTTCTTCGGGCGTGAACGGGTTGATCTTCACATCCGTCCCGGGGATGTACATGTCCGGGAGCGAGAGGATGTTGTGCAGGGCGTGCGAGTGAATGCGGTTGGCACACTGCAGGATCACGCGGAGCAGGTAGGCGTCGTCCGGGATGTAGACGCCCATCGAGGCCTCCATCGCCTCAATGCCGGCCAGGCAGTGGGCGATCGGGCAGATCCCGCAGACGCGGGACGCGATCTTCGGCACCTGCTCGGCGGTCTTGCCGACGGCGAGCTTCTCTACTCCGCGGACGGGCGTGATGGAGAGCCAGTCACCGCGCTCGATGATCCCCTGATCATCGACCTTCAAGACGAGCTTGGAGTGTCCCTCGTGTCGCGTGGTGGGGGATATCTCAATGACTTTCGACAATTGAATCTCCTCGTTGAATTCGATGTTCGACAGCCGGTACAGGGTCTGAGCGATCGGCCGCTAGTAGAGGCCGATCGAGCGTACGGAATCGTATTTATTAACCTGTACGGGCCTGGGATTTAACCTTTTACCCTGCCGGAGCCAGAGAGGCTCCGGTTTGCCGAACCGCGCGATATTTTCAGGTATAAGACGAAAAAAAAGAACAGCGGCCGGACTCGTGGTGTCGCAAGGGGAGGCAGTCCGCCGGACCGCCCTCCGGGAACAGGGACCTTCGGTCCGGGGTGCGCGTCTAAGAGCGCGAGATCTCGTTCTCTTCCGACAGCTCGACAACCAGTTCCGCGAGGGTCGCCTTGCGCTCTGCGTAGGCGTCGTGCTGATGGATGGACTCCTCGTTGGTCTGCTTGATCGTGATTCTGGTGTCCCCGGGGAGCTCGCTGAAGGTGGCGAGCACCTTCTTGGCCATCTCGCGGACGCAGTCCTCGACGAAGCGTGCGTTCTTGTGAGCGGCCATCACGACGGCCGACTCGTCCCCGCGCTTGAGCAGCTCGAAGGTCCTGGCCGACATCGAGTCCTTGAGGATCGTGATGATCGTCTCGAGGTCGACGTGCTCGTCGTCATCGACCTCGATGCAGAGGAAACCGCGGCCCCTCTGGTTGTGTGTCGCCATCGGGACCTTATCGAAGAACTGCTGCGCGACCTCGCTCGTGACCCCCAGGTCGTGCAGAACCTGCGCGGCGTGCTCGGCCATGATGTTCTGGGCGCACGGGCAGGCCGTCATGCCGGTCACCTCCGCCCCGATCGACTTCCGTACGATCGGCTCGTGGAAGCCACGCTGCGCGATGGCCCGGGCGTTGACCTTGACGACCTCGTGACAGCTCGTCTTCGAGACGGGGGTCTCGCGCTTGACCATGAACTCCGAGCGCATGATCACCTCGGTCCTGTCCGCGTACTCGTGCCGATCGAGGAGACCGCGTGCGACGGCGCTGCAGAGCTGCTCGATCTCGGAGACGTCTCCCTCTATCGCTTTTTGCAGAACTTCGTCGATCACCTCGAAGTTACGCGACAGGTTCGCGCCCTTGAGCGAGCCGGGAAGGTCGACGAAGACGTCGAACTTGGAGATGAAGATGACAGGCCTCTTGTTCTTCCGCGAGACCTCGACCAGTTTCTGGACGTTCTTCACGCCGACGCGCGTCAGGTTTATGCGGACGTCGGGGCAGGTGGACTGGACATCAGGTAGTTCCATTACTCCGGCCTCTCTACGATAGCCTCAAGGCCCTCGTATCTGAAAATGCAAGATAGACAGTTTATTCTCTTTTATTTAATATGTATATGGCTTCAGGCCAGGGATGAAGACGAGATGATCCAGAAATACTACGAATCGGACGCCGATATCGGGGCAGTGCAGGGCAGGCGGATCGCGGTGATCGGTTACGGATCCCAGGGACGTGGACAGGCGCTGAACCTTCGTGACTCGGGCCTCGAGGTGATCATCGGCCTACGGCCGGGACGGTCCTGGGAGCAGGCGAGTGCGGACGGGTTCGCCGTCTTCCCGGTCTCCGAGGCCGTGAAGCAGGCCGAGATCGTGCAGGTCCTCCTCCCCGACGAGTCGCAGGGAGCGATCTACCGCACCGAGATCCGGCCGCATCTCTCCGACGGCAAGACGCTGATGTTCAGCCACGGCTTCAACATCCACTTCGGCCAGATCGTGCCGCCGCCGAACGTCGACGTGATCATGGTGGCACCGAAGGGGCCCGGGCACATGGTCCGCCGGACGTACGAGGAGGGCAAGGGAGTCCCCGCGCTGATCGCGGTCCACCAGGATGCAAGCGGGAAGGCGAAGGCGACGGCGCTCGGGTACGCGAAGGGGATCGGCGCCACGCGCGCGGTGGTGCTCGAGACGACGTTCGCGGAAGAGACGGAGACCGATCTCTTCGGCGAACAGGCCGTCCTCTGCGGCGGGATCACCTCGCTGATCAGGGCGGGGTTCGAGACGCTGGTCGACGCGGGGTACGCGCCCGAGATGGCCTACCTCGAGGTGCTTCACGAGACGAAGCTGATCGTGGACCTGATCTACGAGGGGGGCTTCACGAAGATGCGCGACTCGATCTCGAACACGGCCCAGTACGGCGACCTGACACGGGGGCCACGGGTGATCGGAGACGAGTCCCGCGAGGCGATGCAGGAGATCCTCGCCGAGATCCAGACCGGGGCGTTCGCCCGCGAGTGGATGCTCGAGAACCTGGTGAACCGGCCCGTCTTCAACGCGCTCACCCGTGCCGACGAGGAGCATCTGATCGAGGAGGTCGGGGCCGAGGTCCGCGGAATGATGCCGCAGTTCAGGAAGTGAGGGTTCCATTCTTTTTTACCCGGCCCGTGCGGGTCCGGCGTCACTGCCTGCAGCGTTCATCGAACAAGTACCCTGCGCTCCCTGTCCATTTCGCATTCCCGTTATGCTGTTCAGCAGGGTCGCCACCCGCGTCATTCGGTCGCCCGGCGGGTTCTGCGGCGACGATGGGGGCCGGCAGGCCCGTCGTCGGGGAGTCCGGGGAACGGGCGGTCTCGTTCGCCTTCCTTGTCGTGCGTACCATCTGGCGCGACGAGCCCCTCCAACACCGTCATGAGAGCATCCCCGGTCATCCGAAAGGACCGACCCAGATCCGGCATGCCCCCCCGGTTCCCGAGAGCGACCGGACCGGGCTCCCGCCCCGGGACGTCGGCGCGGCATGACCCGGGGGAGATCGCGGGTGGGAAATCATGGTCGGGGAGACGGGGAGTCTGTCTGCACGAAAACAGGCACCCGGAGCCCGGCATAACCCCGGAAAGCCCTTCCCTGGGAGCTCCGCAACGCCATTCGGCGTCGGGAAACTCACGGACAGGTTCATCACGGTTCCGGGCACACAATCGTCCATGCGCGTCGTGATCGTCTTCTACTCGCTCTCGGGGAACACCCGCCGCGTCGCGAAGCTGCTCGCCTCGCGGCTCGCCGGGCCGGACCTGGTCGAGGTCCACGACCGGCACCAGTATTCGACCCTGACTGCGTACGCCTCCGGCGCCCCGCGGGCCATGCGGGGGGAAGTGGCGGAGGTCGACCCGTCCGAGATCGAGGTCGGGGACTACGATCTGGTCGTGCTCGGATCGCCCGTCTGGGCCTTCTCCCCGACGCCGGCTGTGAACGGCATTGTCGCAGCGCTCCGTGGAATCGAGGGAAAAGAGGTCGTGATCTTCGTCACCTCGGCGGGAGTGCCTGGCGACGCGGCCGGGAAGCTACAGGCCGCATCCGAGGCGCGCGGCGCCCGCGTCCGGGGCTCGGTCGCGTTCGACCGGAAGGACCTCGATAACGAGAGAAAGATGGCCGACCTCGTCGGGCTCGTCACGCGTCCGCCATCCGCCGGCTGAGGGTTCCGAGCGCCGCCTCGATCTCCTCGGGCTGGAGTGTCAGGGAGGCATTCGGCGCGGTGACCCGGAGCCCTGCGCCCCCCACCCTCCCGATGACGCGGTGGGGGACCGATGCGATCAGGGCCGGGTCGGCAGCGGCCATGAGGAACCGGCCCGGAGTTTCCGAGAAGAGGGCCTCGAGCAGGTCGCCCTCGAGCTCCACCTCGGCGTCGGGCGCGAGCGTCGCGAGAGCGGCGAGGAGCCCCCCCTGCGAGAGGTCGGTCGCCGTGACCCGCTCGGATGAGGCAATTGCCTCCCGGACCTGCACCAGGGTCGCCGGGTCGCCGATCGTCGGCGCGTGCCCCCCGCACCCGGTGACGGCGTCCAGGACGGACCCCCCGAAGCCGGGCGTGGTCTCGCCCGCGAGCGCGAGCGTCCAGCCGGGCTCCGGCTTCGACCAGCGCCGGATCGGCCCCCTCCCGATCATCCCGATCGACGGCGTGGGCTTGATCTGGGTCCCGTGCTCGTCCGACTCGTTGTAGAGCGAGACGTTCCCCCCGACCACCGGGCAGCCGAGCGTGCGTGCCATGTCGCCGAGCCCCCGGACCGCCTGGACAAGCTGCCAATAGACCTCGGGGTGGACGGGGGAGGCGAAGTTCAGGCAGTTCACGATCCCGACCGGGACCGCGCCTGCACAGGCCAGGTTCGCAGCGTTCTCCAGGACGGCGTTCGCGGTTCCCTCGTAGGGCTTGAGGTGGATCTGGCGCGGATTGCACCCGCAGGAGAGGACGAGGGCGGCGTTTCCGAGCCGCAGGACTGCCGCGTCGTGGCCCACGTCGACCGTCCGGACCTGGACGTCGTGGTCGTACTGTTCGTAGACCCAGGCCCGGCTCGCGACCTCCGGGTGGGAGAGGACCATGAGCGCCAGCTCGCG
This sequence comes from Methanospirillum sp., assembly GCA_012728895.1. Lineage (GTDB taxonomy): Archaea > Halobacteriota > Methanomicrobia > Methanomicrobiales > Methanospirillaceae > UBA288. The sequence goes on from JAAYEG010000017.1 coordinate 20,090, forward strand.
GAGCGGCCGCTCCGGTCGGACGAACGGCCGCTCGGCCGCGTACGGCTGCTCGGGGAGGGAGCAGCCCGGCGCTCCGCGGATCAGCACGTCCATCGGCAGGTCGCAGACCACGTCGTTCCAGAACGTCACGATGTAGCGTGGCTCGGCGATGACCTCGCCGATCTCGGACCAGGCCAGGTCGAAACGCTCGGCGATCCCGCCGATCAGCCCGACGTCGTCTGGGGCGACCTCGAGACACATCCGCTCCTGGCTCTCGGCCAGCATGATCTCGACGGGGGTCATGCCGGTCTCGCGCAGGTGGACCTGTTCGGCCTGGATACGGCCGCCGAAGGTCGAGCACATCTCCGAGGAGGCCCCCGCGAGGCCGGCCGCCCCGAGGTCACGGCAGGAGAGCACCTTGCCGGTCTCGACCATCGCGAGTATCCCCTCGATCAGCAGCTTCTCGGTGAACGGGTCTCCGATCTGGACCGACGGGCGGTCCGCCGCCTCTGAATCCTCCGAGAGGTCACGCGAGGCGAACGACGCCCCGCCGAGACCGTCGCGCCCGGTCGGGGCACCCACGAGCAGGAGCTTGCTCCCGGGCCGCCGGACCCTCCCCGTGACGTAGGCATCGGGCCGGACGGTGCCGACGCAGACCACGTTGACGAGCGGGTTCCCGGAGTAGGACGGATCGACGACCACCTCGCCCCGGACGACGGGGACGCCGATGCAGTTGCCGTACCCCCCGATTCCCTCGACCACACCGGTGAAGAGCCGGCGGTTCTTCTCGTCCTCGAGCGGTCCGAAGTAGAGGGGATCCATCAGCGCGACCGGCCGGGCGCCCATCGAGAGGACGTCGCGGACGATCCCCCCGACTCCCGTCGCCGCCCCGTCGTAGGGATCGACGTAGCTCGGGTGGTTGTGGCTCTCCATCCCGATCGCGAGCGCGACTCCCTCCGAGAACCGGACGATCGCAGCGTCGTCGCCGGGCCCGACCAGCACGTCGGGGCCGGTCGTCGGCAGGGTCCTCAGCAGGTGCTTGGTCGAGCGGTACGAGCAGTGCTCGGACCAGAGGTTCTCGAGGCAGGCGACCTCGACCGGGGTCGGCTCCCGGCCGAGGAGCCGCCGGGCCTCGGCGAGGTCGGCGTCGGACAGCATGACACACAAGGGTCGACGGTCACGGGCATAAAGGCATGGCGACTCGTCCGGGGCCGACCCGTGCCGGTCCTTGGGGGCGGGGGCGACCGGGATGGCCCCCGGGGCCGGGCATGACCGTGGATCAGGTCCGGTTGAAGAGCGAGACCACGTCCGCGAAGTCGATCCGGCCGTTCCCGTTGAAGTCGAAGGCCTCGAGCGGCTCGTTCTCCGCGATCCAGGCCATCTGGTTGAAGAAGAGCACCACGTCCGCGAAGTCGCTCCTCCCGTTCCCGTTGACGTCGTCGTAGAGTCCGTCCGTGCCGAGTCTCACGGGTGAGGACTCGGCGCCGGGAACCGCGGTGACGCTGGGCGCCTGGGCCGTCACGATGACGCCTTCGGCCAGGGTCGTCGAGTTCGTGAAGAACGCGTTGCCCGCGGTCAGCGTCACGGTGTAGTTACCCGGGCATTCGTACGCGTGCACCGGGTGCTGCGTGACCGAGGTGTTGCCGTCCCCGAAGTCCCAGAGCCAGTGCTCAGGCTCGCCGGTCGAGGTGTCGGTGAACGCGACCTCGAGCGGTGCAGGGCCCTCCGTCCGGTCTACCGTGAATGAGGGCGTCACCACGTCGAAGACCTTGACCAGGCCAGGGAGGATCCGGGTGTCCGAGTACCGGGTGTTGCTGGCCATCAGCGAGACATCGAAAGTTCCGGCGGTCGAGTAGACGTGAACCGGTTCCCGTTCGATCGACGTTCCGCCGTCCCCGAACTCCCACGAGAGATCGTGAGGGTTTCCCCCGGAGGTGCTCGCGAACCGCACCGGGGCACCGACGGGCACCAGCGTCGGCGTTGCGCTGAACGACGCGGTGACCGGGCCCTCGACGCTGATGCAGTCGGTCCTGGTCACCACGTCGTGCCGGAGGTTGTCGGCGGCGATCAGCCTGATCGTGTAGTTGCCTGGCGCTCCGTACACATGGACCGGGTCCCGCTCCGAGGAGGTGTTCCCGTCCCCGAGGTCCCACCAGCGCAGGGTCGCGTTCTCCGAGAGGTCGTTGAACCGGACCGTGAGGGGCGCCTCACCCGAGAACGGGGTGGCCGAGAAGCCGGCGACGACAGAGTCGCCGGTCGGCGTTCCCTCCCTGTTGAGCACGTAGGTGTTCCTTTCACCCTCCTCGTTGATGATCGGCATCCCGTTGCCGACCGCCGTGATCTCGAACGAGGAATCGGTGACCGGGAGCTGGTACGCGGATTCGTTCTTGTACCATCCGAGGATGCTCTGGAATCCACGGTCGCTCGTGACCCCGGTGTGCCGGAAGCCGGTGACATCGATCCCCCGCGAGAACGCGAGCCAGAGTGCCCAGCGGAGGTTGTTCGCACAGGTGCAGTCCGCGATCGATATCTCCTCGCTCGCCTTGCAGACCTTCCACCCGTAGGTGCTGCCGTCGTCCGTGCACCCCTCGAACGATGTGTTCGCTCCACCGTGGACGTAGTAGCCACAGTTCCGGTTGTTGAAAGAGACGCAGTCCTGGAGGTGCGTGTCGCGCGAGAGGTAGTAACCCGACATGAAGAAGTGGTCCGCGTAGGTGTTCCGCTGGCCGTTGTTGGAGCTGATGCAGTTCCTGAAAACGATGTTCTTCGAGATGGTCCGCGGCCCGGGCGGGTTCGAGTACCGGGCGCCGGGCTCGAGGTGGAACCCGGACTCCCAGTTGTCCGTGGCCACGCAGTTCACGACCTCGCAGTTGACGAGATCCTGCCACTCGTGCAGGTCGAAGCCGGTGATCCACTCCGATTTCGACTGGTTCGTCGAGGTGATCGTGGGGTCGGTGATCCCGGGATCGCCGGCGACACCGTAGCCACACCCGGTGGCCCGGCAGTCCAGGAACCGGATGTTCGTGGTCGCGCGCGTCACCCGGTCGTTGTAGTCCTGGTTCATGTTGAACCCGTGCGTGTGGGCGTTGAAGGCCTCGCACGCGTAGAACTCGACGTCGTCAATCACGTCCACGGGCGGCGCGACCCAGACGAAGAACATCCCGTTCCCGTAGGCCAGGCACCAGTTCCCGTCGAGGTCGACGGAGGTGGCATGGACGTCCCGGACCCTGACGTGGCTCCGGGTGACCATGATGAAGCCGTTGCCGCGCAGGGTGAAGCCCCCGACGTTGACGTACGGGGCCCCGATCGAGACGGGCAGGTACCCGGTGCTGCCGGGCTTGGCCTTGATCTGGATCGTGGTGTTGGCTGACCCCTGGCCCCGGAGGGTCGTGCTGGCCTGGAGCGTGATCCGGTCCGAGCACCGGAATGTGCCGTCGAGGAGCTCGACGATCCCGCCCCGGGCCGCCACGATCGCGTCGTTGATCTCTCGCTCGTCGTCGACCCCGTCGCAGACATAGAGCTGGGTTCCGTTGGGGGGCGTGAGAACCGAGTCGCTGGCGGCCACGCAGACGCGGTTCTCGTTGACGGGCGCGAAGGTCGGCTGGGGAACGGCCGTCGCTGGAAACAGCCGTGTCTGGATTCGTTCGGGAAGCGACGCGGGGAAAGGATCCGGGACATCGATCGGGTCGAGCGGGTCCGGCGCCGGAAAGACGTGACCGTATCCCGGCGTCCCGCCGGTGTCGGCGACGGTCGGGACCGGGATGAGGGCGATAAGGAACACCACGAAGATCGTAACAACCCAGCGGCATCTCATGCGATACAGTTTTTCGCGAGTCAAGATGTGTGTATCGATATCTACCCGGAGCTGGCCCATGCGTCGCGGAGCGAGGCATGAGCCCCCGGCACGGTCATCGCGCGGCTCGCGCAGTTCCCGGGTGGATGAGAGAGACCGAGATCCCGGAGGGGGGGTGACCGGCCCGCGTTCGTCATCTCCGACGGGATCCTGCCCGCCAGGAGTGCGTGGAGAGGTCGTGACCGTCGACCGTCGCTCCCCCTTTACCACCCCTCGAACGGGAGGCGGGCCCGTGCCCGGTCCCCCGGGGGGAACGTCCGTTCCCCACCGGCGGATCCTCCTGGAATCCCACGGGAGCGTCGCGGTCGTGGCCCACGCGCGGATCCCTGCCCGCGATCCTGTTTGAGAGGCGAGGTCCGTCCATCCCGACACCGCCCCGCTCCTTCCCGTCCGTGCAGGAAGAAAGAGGGTTCCGGGAGTTCTTGACCCCTGCCCCCTGTCCCCTCTGCCACCGGGATCACGTGGCACTGGCTCCCCCTTGACCGTGCCCGGCACCGGGCCTGGGGAGGTCTGCACCCGGTCTGCCCCGCGAGGGCTGATCCGCGCCTTCGTGCCGTCTCCACGACGTCCCTGAGCCGAGATCTAACAGTATATAATCGCTCCACGCGTATAGTGAACCATCATGGTCGATCCGTACGAGGCCCTGCTCAAGAAGGCCTACGAGCAGATAACGGAACCGAGCGGGACCGGCGAGCGGTTCGTCATACCCGAGGTCCGGGCGTATATCGAGGGGAAGACGACGGTCTTCGAGAACTTCGCCGAGATCGCTGACACATTCCGGCGTGAGAAGGAACACCTGATGAAATCGCTCGTCGGCGAGCTCGGGACGGCCGGGAAGATCGACGGCAACCGCGCGATCTTCAATGGTAAGTTCGAGGTCTCGCAGATCGCGAACGCGGTCAACAGCTACTTCAACGACTACATCCTCTGCAGCGAGTGCGGCCGACCCGATACGCGGCTCGTCAAGGACGACCGGATCCTGCTGCTCCGCTGCGACGCCTGCGGCTCGCACCGGCCCGTGCGGAAGCGCAAGCCCAAGGCCGAGGAGCCGGCGAAGATGTTCGAGGAGGGGAAGATCGTCGACGTCCATATCCAGTCGGTCAGCAAGCGGGGTGACGGGGTCGCACGCGAGGGCAAGTACATCATCTACGTTCCGGGAGGGAAGCCCGGACAGACGGTCAAGATCAGGGTGAACCGGGTCTCGGGCTCGATCGTCTTCACCGAGCGGGTCGTCTGAGAGAACCGGCTGGTTCTTTCGGGACGGCCATCGTGCGCACCATGACCGCGGATCCGCCGTCCCGAAAACCGGTGCAGGAATGAGCGTCACGACGGGAGCCGGGCACCTCCCGTCGGGGGCTGGATCAGGGGTTATTCAGGTGAACCTGAACGAGTCGAAGTTCAGGCCGTCCCCGTGGAACTGGATCCGGACCCGGTGTGTCCCCTTCGCGAGCCGGATTTGGGTCGATATCGAGGAGTAGGTCTCCATCGACCAGGTCCGGGGAGCCATCACCATCACCTCGGAACGGCCATCGACCTTCATGTCGAAGAACTGGCCGCCTGACTGGCTCGCGAGCCGGAACGCGAGCTGGTAGTACCTTTCTTCGGGAATGGTGACCGTGTACTCGAGCCATTCACCGGACCTGATCTGCGTCACGACGTAGCTCCGGATCGCGGGGGCGTAGACGATATCGACCCCGTCGCCCCGGTACGCCCCGGCCTGGTTCCCCGGCGTCGTGTCGTGGTACGAGACGCCCTCGCCGCCGGGATTGTAATCCTCGGACTGGATCGTTCCGGGGAGAGGAACGGCGGAACCCGTTTGCGACGGGACCGCCTGAGTCGTCCTCGTAACCGTGGGTGCCGTGGTGGTCGGCTTCACGGTGGCGGACCCCGCAACGGCGGAGAACGTGACCCGGTCCAGGTTCTGGCCGTCCCCGGAGAACCGGAACCGCAGCACCGCCGTGCCGGACGGGAGCGGGAGCGTGGTCGACGCCGTCGTCCACGCGCCCGGACCGCCCGTGGTCGGGACGGAGACCGTCGCGGCGTCCTTTCCGTTCACTGAGACCGCGATCGAGTGCGAGGAGGAACCCCAGGATGAGACCCGGAAGTCGGCACGGTACCGACCCACCGAAGAGACCGCGACCGTGTACTGCAGCCACTCCCCGTCCCGGACGAACGCGAGGTTCGTGGTGCCTCCCTGGACCTCGATGTCGACGTCGTCCTGGCGGTACGCACCGCCGCTGTTCCCCGGCGTCGTGTCCCGGTACGAGACCCCCGCGCCACCGGGGTCGTAGTCTTCAGCCTCCAGGACACCCGGGACCTTCCGGACGGACAGCGACGGGACCGCCTGAGTCGTCCTCGTAACCGTGGGACGGACGGTCGGGACCGTCGTCCCGGGACCCGGGGACATCCTCGATAGGACGGGGGCGAGTGCCCGGTGCCAGGCACCCGCCATCTTTCGCTCCCCCGAGGTTTTCGGGTGGATCCCGTCGGGCTGGTTATCGGCGACACCGTCGTACCCCGTGAAGAGGTCCACGACCGCGACGGGGGAGGTCGGGGTCGAGAGCCCGGCGGCGATCGAGGGGAGGGCCCTGTTGAAGTCGAGCAGCAGCCCCTTGCTGTTGAGGCCCGCATCGCCGGTCGGGATGATCTGCGCCATCAGGACACGGACCCCCGGGTTCTTCTGCCGGAGGATCGAGACGATCTTCTTCATGTTCGCGATCCGGGTCGCGAGCGGTATACCTTCGAGCGCGTCGTTCGTTCCGACGTGAAGGAGGACAATGTCCGGTGCCGGGGAGGACGCGAGCCAGGCGGCGAGGGGCGAGAACGACGGGGTCCCGACCATCATCCCCGTGGTGTATCCCCCGTGCCCCTCGTGATTCTGGTCAAAGGCGAACTTCGTGAACGCGGTAGAGGTCGAGCCCACGAAGTCCAGGCTGTATCCCGATGCGCGGAGGGATTCGTCGAGGTAGTAGCGGTAGCTCGGGTACGGGGAGGTGGTCCACGAACCGCCGCGCGTGATCGAGTCTCCGAGCGGCATGACCTTCACCGCGGCATCGGCCTGGACGGCGAGCGGCGCAATGCAGATGCAGATGATGAGCAGAGAGAGGACGCGGAGTGTCATGGCAGATCAATCCCGGTGGATGTGCTGTCCCGGAGGGTGACACGAGCCCCCCCTCCGTGGGAGCGCCGGGGGTCGCGTCATCGGTCAATGTAACATAAACATGTCATATTATATGAAATTTGTTTAAGATCTCGAACGTCCAGATGGACCTTATCAATAATTCGCGAAAAATTATTCCCTTAACCGGGTAAAACCGGTTCTCCAACCGCAAGCCCGGTGCGCCCGCCCGTTCCACGGACAGGCCGGGCATCGTCATGATTATCCCCGCCGCCGTCGACCTGCCTTGGCATGCGGACGTTCCGGGGCCCGCACCTCGCGGCCGCCCACGAATGGGCGGTTCGGACAGTGCTCGAGAAGGGGTACGCGGTCACGACGGAGAACGGCGAGGAAACGATCGAGTGTGAGCCGATCGCCCTCGAGGTCCGGGAACCCCTGGCCGAACCGATGGCAAGCCCGGCCTCACGGTTCCAGCGCAGGTTCCTCGAACAGTACGCGGCCGATCTCCTCGAGGGCTCGGGGGCCGTTTTTGAGTACGACTACCACTCGCGCCTCTTCGAATGGGGCGAGGGGCTCGTCCGGGACGAGAGACCGGTCTCGGTCGACCAGATCGCGTACATCGCCCGGAAGTTGACCGGGGCACCGCAGAGCCGCCGGGCGATGGCGATCACCTGGAACCCAGCCACCGACGAGGAGATGCGAGACTGCCCCTGCCTCCAGCTCGTCCAGTGCGAGCTCCGCCAGGGACGGCTCGCCATGCAGGTCGTCTTCCGCTCGAACGACATGCTCTCGGCCGTCGGCGCCAACATGTTCGCGCTCGTCAATCTGCAGCGCGCTATCGCCGGACGACTCGGGGCGGACCTCGGGACGTACACCCACATCTCGCTCGTGCCCCACATCTATCACCGGAGGGACGCGTCCGATCTCGCCCGGTTCTGCGAGCGCTTCGGCTCGATAACGCCCGTCCCCGGCGCCTGCACGGTCTGTCGGGGGTGCCCGGGGCGCTGACCACGGCTCTCCGGCACCTTTTTCATCGTTCAGGGCGACGTTTCTTGGCACAGCAGCCCGGTAGTGTAGCGGTCAATCATGGTGGACTCTGGATCCGCCGACAGCAGTTCGAATCTGCTCCGGGCTATCGCATTTTCTTCCGCACCTCCTCCGTGCGCGCGGGTATCGCCCCGGTTTTTCTGCGCGCGCCGTGCCGACCATCTCCAGGCCTTCCCGGATGCGTAGAGACGGTCGGGGATGAAGTCTCGCCCGAGTGGCGGGGGCACCGTCCGAACGATCGGGGTCTGACTCCCCGACCGACGGGACGAACAACCTGAGAGCCGGGGTGAGCCGGGGAAGATGGGGACGCCCCGCGGTGCCGCGCATTCCCTCACCCTCTCCCCGCGTGGTCGGGTCGTCGGCAGAAGGCTGGCCGGGCCCGTCGCACCCGCTGCCGTGGTTGGAGAGCGGGAGCGGCGACGCCCCACCCCCGGGAGTCCCCCGGCGCGACGGGGTTCCCGGCCCTACGCGCGCGGGGGACGGGGAATCGCCTGGGGTGGAACAGCGGCGGCGGACAGTCTCGAGAAAGAAGGTCACGGCCCGGGAACCCGCCGGACCAGCACCACGAACCGCGGAGAGAAGCCGTGCCGGGCATAGAACGGCAGAACGCTGCCGTTCCCCGAGAAGACGGAGAGGATTTGCTCGACCGTCCCGAGCCCGTCCATCCAGGCTGCGGCGTGTTCGAGGAGGGCGCCGCCGACGCCACGGTTTCGGTAAGCCTCGTCGACGAAGATCGACTCCACCTCGCCGTGCCCGCCGGACACCCCGCTCGCCACGCAGTAGCCGACCGCTCGTCCAGAGGCCCGGTCGCGCGCGATCTCGATCCGGAGTGCACGGTCCCGGTTCTTGCCGAGCAGCTCGTCGCGCCGTGCTGCGAACGACCTGGCCTCCATCTCCTCGACGAACGCCCGGGCGTTCGACCGCGCCTCTTCCCGGTGGTGGGCGGAGAGGAGGTACCAGAGCGGCTCGATCGCGTCGATCTCGTCCCGATCGTGGACCGTGTACAGGATATCCTCCGGGCAGGCGTCCTGTCCCTGCATGAGATCATGATGGGCTGGAGGGACCAAAGACATGGCGCCCCGCCCCGGGAGACGGTGATGGTCCGATGAACCTGGGACCTCTACCACTCCACGACCATGACCGCCTCCTCCTCGTCCGTGAGAGGCATATCCGTCTCTTTCGGGTCGAACCGGTAGGCTGTCCACGGATCGTACTCGGGGTAGAGAGCGGCCTTGTCGAGCACGTCGACGAACTCGCGCAGGAAGAGGCGCGGAATCACGTCGACACGGCCGCCGAACCGCCCCGTCAGCTGCCGGATCTGGGCCCGGATGAAACGGTGGCTCACCCGTTCGCGGTCGACCTCGCCGTGCGCCTCGGCGTAGATGTCCATCACGCGGAGCGCGACCTGCTCGAGCTTCTGCGCATCGAACCGGGCGAGCGCGAGCTGGGGCTGGAGCGGGTTCCTGAAGCCGTCGTCGCCGACGGTCCCGATCCGGTCCGCGAGGGGCGGGACCGACCGGATCCCTTTCGCGCCCTCGAAGAGCGAGGGGGTGCCCGTGAAAAGCAGGTAGCAGTGGGCGAGTTCCCCCCTGTCGAGAAGGTCGATCAGCTGCCGGAGGTTGTTGTAAGCCTTCTCCCGCGAAGCCTTGGTGAGGGCCTGAGTCGTCTCGGCCTCATCGAGCGCGATCACGAGCCCGACGTAACCGGCGCCGCGGATTACGGCCACAAGGTCGGCGAGGAAGGCGAGCGCGACGGTCTCGTCGATGGTGCCCCGGACGCCGGCCTTCGCGCGGAACGGCCGGCCCACGTTCGGCTCGCCCGCGAGCCAGCCGAGCGCGGCCTGGGCGAGGGCGTAGTCTTCGTCGGCGTTCGCCTCGTAGTACGCCCGGACGGCGGCCGCGAACGCGCTCGATCCTTCCGCCAGCTCGGCGAGCGACCGTTCGATCGACCGGACCGTCTCCTCGCGCAGCTCGTCGTCGGAGATCTCGTTCCCCCGGATCTCGAGCACCCGCTCCTCGATCGCGTACAGGAACGAGTCGATCACCGGCTTGAACGCTGCCTCCTCGTCGCGCGTCTTCAGATTCGCGCAGATACGCTGGTACACGGACCGGAGCCGGGAGAAGGGGGTCTCGGACGAGACCACGACATGGGCGGTGGCGAACCCCTCCTGCTGGGCGAGCTCGATCGCCCGGGCAAGCAGGAAGGTCTTGCCTGCGCCGTAATCCCCCTTGATGAACTTCAGGTCCCCTCCACCGTCGGCCACGTACCCGAGCTGACGGGAGATCACGCCCTCCTCTACCTCGATCCCGACCGCGAGCCTCGAGAGGCCGCTCGCCGGGACCGTGCCGCGCCGGAGCGCGTTGATGATGTTGATGCTCTCGCTTCGTCCCCTATCGTCCGACATAGACATACTCCTCTCCCTCGTCCCCGGCCCCCTTTCGTTCGATCAGGCTCATCCCCTGGCTGCCGGCCCGACGGATCAACCGGTTGACCAGCCCGGCCACGCGCCGGGTTCCGAGCACGGCCCTCAGGTCGTGCTCGGTGGCCGAACGGTGCTCCCGCAGGAACGCGACCACCCTGGACTCCTCGGGCGAGAGCGCGAGCGCCGCCTCCGGCGGAGGGGCCGGCGGCTCGCGGGCGGCGGAGAGCGTGTGCGAGCGCCCGAGCACGGGGCGGTCCAGCACGGCCTCCTCCTTGCATCGGGCGAACAGGGCCCCGAAGTCGTCGAGGCGGAGATCGGATGCGAAGATCGGGAACAGGTCGAGGCCGATCAGGCAGCACTCCTTGGCCAGGTCGAACCGTCCGGCTTCGAACGCGTCCGTGGCGCGCGCCAGCAGGGCGACGGCGGCGAGTTCCTGGCCGAACGAGGAGAGGGAATCGCGCCGTGCCGCGAGCCGGTCCGCGAGCCGATCGAGCAGCCGGGGGAGGCGGTGCATCCCGGTCGCGGCGTCGAGCGCGACCTCGGCCACGCGCTCAAGGTCGGCGGTCTTGGTCGCGTTCTCGGTGCAGTAGAGCATCACCTTCTCGCACTCCCGCAGGTCGTCCTGCCGGGCCAGGAACCGGGCATAGGCGAGTCCGCCTCGGATGAAGTCGGTCCGGTATGCCCGGTAGAGGTGGTCCCTTGCCAGGACCACGTCGCCCTGCCGCTCCGCCGCCTCCCCGATCCTCACCAGGCCGACCGTCGTCGGGTCTGACCCCACCACCTCGAGATACCGGGCGAGGGCCTGCTCCGGGGAGCGTGCCGCGAGGAGGATCTCCTCGTACCGGCGGAGCACGCACTCCAGCGTCTCGATCTCCTCGAGCGAGCCGAGCAGATCGAGAACGAGCATTTCGGCAGCCGCCTCGGCTCCGGCCCGGTCGCCGGCGAGCCCCGTCAGCTCGGCCTCGAGCAGCCGGTGATACGGGGCCGGGTCGGCTGCCGCGAGCGAGCGTGCCACCTCGAGCGCCTCCCCGAAACGCCCGAGCGTCTTCAGGAGGAGGACCCGGTCGAAGTCGATCCCGGTATAAGCACCGGACCAGCCCTGATAGGCCAGAGCGGCCCCCTCCGGGTCGAAGACCGCCCATGCCCCCAGGTGGGCCCGGAGGAACTCCATGTCACCCGTCGCCTCGAAGGCTTCGGCCGCGACATCGGCCGCGCGCCGGAACAGCCCGGCGCCGAGCAGCGCCCGGGCCGCCTCGATCGTCGGGGGGAGGGGGGGCGTTGCCTCGAGGACGCGAACCGCCTCCTCGAACTCGGCCTGCGCGATCAGTGACCGGGCGAGCAGGAGGCGGTCCTCGGGGCGGGACGAGACCGCAGTGAGCCGCAGACCGAGCGCGGCCGCCGCGCGATGATCCCCGCGCGCGGCGAGGTAGCCCGCGTACTCGCGGAGCGCCTCGGGGTTGTCGGGGTCGAGCCGGATCGCCTCTGCGAACTCGGCCGTCGCCCGCTCGTCGCCCCGCGCCGCGAGAACGCGCCCGAGGAGGCTGTGCAGGTACGAGGCCTCGGGGAGCCTGCGCGCGAGATCGCGGAGGTACGCCTCGGCCTCCTCGTTCCGTCCGAGCCGGTGGAGGGCGGTCGCCGCGAGCACGGCGAGCTCGGGCTCGGCGCCGTCCTGCATCAGTGCCTCGGCGATCTCCAGCGCCTCCGGCAGGTCGCCCTCTTCGAGCAGCCGGAACGCCCGGCCCTTCTCGGTCTCGCGGGTCATCGCGGTTCCTTCGCTCCCGCAGCCCACCAGAGCGCGACGAGACGCCTGAGCATCGGCATGGAGTCCCCGCCCCCGACCTTCGAGCCGCCGTGGTCGTACCAGACCGTCGGCACCTCGACCACCCGCGCCCCGCGCCGCGAGAGGCGCCATAGGAGCTCGACATCGAACTCGAAACCCGTCAGCTCCATCTCGCCGAGTACCGGGAGAAGCGCCTCCCGGCGGAAGACCTTCGCCCCGCACTGCGTGTCCGCGTACGGGAGGCCGAAGAGGAGGCGGATCAGCAGGTTGAAGGCGCGGGACTGGAGGCGCCTGAGGGGGCCCTGCCGGACGGGCACCACCGCACCGGATGCCCAGCGGGAGGCGATGGCTCCGTCGGCGTCCCCCAGGAACGAGAAGAGCCGGACCATCTCTGCCGGCGCAGTCGAGCCGTCCGCATCCATGAACCCGACGAACGGGGTCCGGGCGGCCCGGAAGCCGGCCATGATCCCTCCGCCCTTACCGAGCCGGGCCGGGAACTCGAGGCAGGTGAGCGCGAGCTGCGGGTGGCTGGCCCCGAACTCGCGCACCAGGTCTGCCGTCCGGTCCGTCCCGTCCGCAACCACGATCACCGGTCCACCGAATCCGGCCAGGGACGCGAGCAGACCTCCGATGCGCCGCTCCTCGTTGTAGGCCGGAACCACGATCGTGCAGTCTGCCGGTACTGCCGCAACCGTCCCACAAGCAGTCTCGCCCGGCACCCGCACTCCGTCCTCCGATCGACCGCCGTCACCGGCGATCATCCCTATGGTGGGCCTGCGGGGGAGAATAACCCTGCGGGGAATAAAAACTATTTCGGCCGCGGGTGCACACGATCTCCCTGATGGCATCGTACCTGGATCGGCTGCGGCAGGACGGCGAGTGCACGAACCCGTTTTTCTCCCTTATGGGGGTTCGCGTCGACTGCGCGGAGGGGGGGGTCGGTGAGCTCTCCGTCGGGGTGAAGCCGGAGTTCTGCAACGGCGAGGGCTGGGTCCAGGGAGGGCTCTACACGGCGCTCGCCGACGAGGCGATCGTGCTCGCGATCTACCAGACGCTGGGCGAGGACGAGAGGGTCGCGACGATCACCGAGTCCACGTCGTTCCTCCGCGGCGTGAACGCGGGGTCGCTCAGGGCCGTCGGGCGGGTGGTGAAGCGGGGCCGGCGCGTGATCTTCGGGGAGGGGCAGGTCTTCGACGGCGAAGGGGGGCTCTGCTCGGTCACGTCAGCGTCGTACGCGGTCTCCCGGCGGTGACCATCCCGTCGGAAGCCCGGGCTTTTCCTGTGGTTGGCCCCGGATCCGGGGAAACGATTAACTCCTGTGCACGGCATCTCTCGTTCTGGTGAGACCGATGGACGAGAAAGAGATGGAAGCCCTCCTCAAGTCCGTCAAGGCAAGCAGCCTGAAAGCGGAGATCAAGAAGCGCAACCTGAAGCCCGGTCGCTGCCCGACCAAGATGGACCTCGCCAGGATGCTCCCCGAGGAGGCCCTGAGGGAGCTCGCCGGGAAGTGACGGGACGGACGGTTCGGGGCTCAGCCCCGGGCACCGCGGAGCTCGGTCCCACACGGGGGGGTGCCGGAATTCCCGCTCTCGGGCATCAGGCGTCCATTCAGGAAAAGGGGCGGTCCCTGTCCCGGCCCGGGATCAGGGCTCTGGCACCGTCCTGCGCCGGATCTCCCCCCGCCCGGGAAGAGCCGGCGGATCCCCTCGGGCGTCGGTTGCATCGCCTGACACGCGACACCCTCTTCTTCCCCCCGCCGCCGATCCAGGGAGTCTCGGAAGAGCATTTAAAAAGATTTAAATATTTTAGAAATTATCTCCGCTCCTGAAGGCTGCAGGATTGGGAGAAGACGATGACAGACGATTACGTGCGGGTTCAACGAATACGGGTAGGGACCCTCAGGATCTGGGCCATCATCGGGCTGGTATCGCTCGCGGCATGCGGGGGGCTCGCCGGTGCGGAGGAGACGACCTTCGCCCCGGTGCTGCCGGCAGACATCAGGCTCTGCGCGGACTTCGACGAGTCTTTTTTTCACGACGTCGTCTTCGACGGAACTCGGTACGTCGTGGTCTGGGCCTCTCACGAGGTTGGGCGGACCGGCATCCGGGGGCAATTCATCGGGACGGACGGGCTGCTGGGCGCCTCGTTTCTGATCGCGGACCCTGAGAGTCCGACACAGCCCCGGATCGCGTGCATCGGCGGGAGGTACCTCGTCGTCTATGCCTCGAGTGCCGGGATCAGCGGCAGTATCGTCGAAGCCGACGGAGTCGTGGGGCCGACGATCCCGATCTGCTGGGCGACGAATGTCCAGACCGCTCCGGAGGTTATCCCAGGGGCATCGAGTCTCCTCGTCGTCTGGCAGGATCACCGGGCCCATGCCACGAACATGGGCGACGTGTACGGGCGGTTCGTGAGCCCGTCCGGCGCGCCCGAGGGCGACGAGTTCCTGATCGGCCCCACCCTTGAGCACCAGCGCTGCCCGGTCGGCTCATTCAACGGCCAGGACTTCCTGGTGTTCTGGACCCAGGAGCCGGAGACCAGCTCGAACGTCGGGGACATCCACGGCGCGCGGGTCTCCCCGGACGGGACGGTCCTCGACCCCGGGGGCTTTCCGGTCTGCACGGCGGTTGCGTCACAGTCCACTGCTGGCGCGGCGTGCGCGTCCAGCCCGGACGGGACGACCGCGCTCGCGTGGGTGGACCGCAGGACGGGCCTGGACATCCTCTACTCCGTGCGGTTCTCGCGGGACGGCTCCGTCCTCGACGGGCCGGCACCGTCGGCGGGGCTTCCCGTTTTCCAGGACATTGCGTTCCCTCCCGCGTGTCCCTCGATGACATTCAACGAGCGCGATTTCGTGCTCTTCTTCGGCTACAACTCCCGGATTGTCACCGCACTCCTCGGCACGGATGGCACCGTCACCGTGCCCCAGCGGGTCCCGGTCACCGTCGGGTCATCCCCGGTGAGCAGCGCCTGTGCGTTCGACGGGACGAACTACCTGGTGACATGGGCGACCGCGAGAACCGGGCAGATATGGGCGCAGCTCGTGACCGGCGCAAACCGGCTCCCGGTCGCCGAGGCGGGCGAGGGGTATTCCTTCCAGGCGGTCCGGGGTGCGGGCCTGATGGACGGGGGGGCGAGCACCGACCCGGACGGCGACCTCCCGCTCACGTACCGCTGGAACATCGTCTCGAAGCCGGCGAACAGTTATCCGAGCCTCTCGGGGGGATGGACCAGGATTGCGACGCTCAAGGCGTCGGTAGCAGGGGAGTACGCCGTCGAGCTGACCGTCACCGATGCTCATGGTGCAATTGGACTGCCCGACCGGGTGACCTTCACGGTCACGCCCTACACGAACCTGGCGCCGGTCCTCGACCCGATCGAGCCCGTCTCGGTAACGGAGCTCCAGGTGATCGAGATCCGACTGGCCGGCACCGACCCGGACGGAGATCCCGTTGAGTACGGGGTCTCGTTCCTGCCGGTGGGAGCGACCTTCGACCTATCCACCTCGACGTTCACCTGGACACCGTCCCAGGACCAGGCAGGGACGTATTACGTGAAGTTCTGGGCGAAAGACAGCCGGGGCGCCACCTCGTACCGGACAGTAGCCATCACCGTTGCGGACCTGAACAGGGCCCCTGTGCTCACATCGACCGGCGATTGGACCGTAGACGAGGAAGAGACCATCGAGATCACCCTGGATGCAAACGATGCCGACGGCGACATCCTGACCTATTCGGTGCAAGGGATGCCGGATGGCGCGTCGTTCGATGGCGAGGCGGGACACTTCACCTGGACGCCGAGCAGCGAGCAGTCCGGCGACTACCCGGTCGTCTTCAGCGCTTCCGACGGAAAAGAGAGCGATACGGACGAGATCGTGATCCACGTCATTGATCTAGACCGCACACCGCCGTTGATCACGGTGCCTGAGCTGCAGGTCATCGATCCCGGAAACAGCATCGTCATCGGGGTGGGGGACGCCATCTCGGCGACCGTCAGCCTGAACGGGGCGGTTCCAACAACACTGCTCCCGCAGGAGGGTTCGATCGTACTCCCCATGCCTTCGATTCCCGGTGCGTACACGGTGACCGTCGCTGCCGTGGACTTCGCCGGAAACGTGGCGGACGCGTCCTTCCCGGTCACTATCGCGGACAGGACACCACCGGCCATCGCCGTGCCGACGGACACGGACACGCTCCCCCCAGGGGGATTCGAGATACGCGCGACCGATGATTCCGGTAGACTTACCATCGCCTATGCTGTGGATCTCGACGGCCAGACTGTGGCTTCCGGCACGGGCACCGAACCGCTCGTCATCCCAGCAACCATATTCGGAGAGACCGGTTCGTACACCGTCAAGCTCACGGCCACCGATGCGGCCGGGAACGAGGCGACCGCTGGCTTTTCGGTCGATATCGACGTTGCTACCCCCATCGTCGACGCCATCGCGGCAACACCGAACCCGTCGCAGGTCCTCACGGCGATCCGGGTGACGGCCGTCGTGGACGACACAGCCCCGTGCAGCAGCGGCGTCGCCCAGGCATCATACACCCTCGACGGCCTGTCCTGGCACCCGATGGTCGCATCCGACGGATCCTTCGGCGGGACTGTCGAACTAGTCGACGCCACGCTCCCGGCCTTCACGTCGGCGGGAGTGTACAGCATCCGGCTCCGGGTGACGGACGGCGCAGGCAACTCCGGCGAGAGCTCAGAGTCCCTCCTCCTCGCCGTCTACGACCCCTCGGCAGGGTTCGTCACCGGCGGCGGCTGGATCGAATCCCCCGCCGGCGCCTACATCGAGGACCCTCTGATGACCGGCAGGGCGACCTTCGGGTTCGTCGCGAAATACCGGAAGGGGGCATCGGTGCCGACCGGCCAGACCGAGTTCCAGTTCAGGGCTGCCGGCTTCACCTTCCACTCCGAGATCTACGACTGGCTCGTGGTGGCCGGCGCGCGGGCGCAGTTCAAGGGGACCGGCACGATCGACGGTCAGGGGGACTACGGCTTCATGCTGACCGCGATCGACGGCGCGGTCAACGGCGGCGGCGGGACGGACCGGTTCAGGATCCGGATCTGGGACCGCGCCTCCGACAGGATGGTCTACGACAACGAGGCGGGCCTGAGCGATGCGGGTATTCCATCGACGGCTCTCGGTGGCGGGGCGATCATCGTCCACGCATAGGGGTGACCGACGACTCCGGTCCCCCTCCCCGTCTGGCGACATCTCCTGCCACCCGTCTGAACCCGGTTCATGGGCCGGCGCCGGAATTCGCGGGGTATCGACGGCGGGCCGGTCCGACGGCCCTCGCGGGTCTCGCATACCCGTTCACCCCGCCCGTCCCTGACGAATGACAAGCCTCATTGGCGCAGGGCCCCAACCTGATCGTCGAGAGGCGAGCGGGTGAAGTACGTCTTTGTGACCGGCGGGGTGATGAGCGGGCTCGGCAAGGGGATCACGACGGCATCGATCGGGCGGATCCTGAAGAACCGCGGGTTCGGGGTCACCGCGGTCAAGATCGACCCGTACCTGAACATCGATGCCGGGACCATGAATCCCGCCCAGCACGGCGAGGTCTTCGTGCTCGCGGACGGCTCCGAGGTCGACCTCGACCTGGGCAACTACGAGCGATTCCTCGATATCGACCTCGGCGCCCGACACAACATCACGACCGGCAAGGTCTATCGCACCGTGATCGAGAAGGAGCGGCAGGGCGACTACCTGGGGGACACGGTCCAGATCATCCCGCACATCACGGACGAGATCAAGGCCTCGATCCGGGGGGCGGCCACGGAGCCGAACGGCGGGGACCAGCTCGCGGAGGTCTGCCTGGTGGAGGTCGGCGGCACCGTCGGGGATATCGAGTCCATGCCGTTCCTCGAGGCCGTCAGGCAGATGCGCGGCGAGCTCCCGCACGAAGACACGGTCCTGATCCACGTCACCCTCGTGCCCGAGGACACGATGGGCGACATGAAGACCAAGCCGACGCAGCACTCGGTCAAGGCCCTTCGCGAGGTGGGGCTCTACCCCGATATGATCGTCGGCCGTTCGGGCCGGCCGCTCTCCCCGAACACCAAGCGGAAGATCGCGGCCTTCTGCGACGTGCCCCAGGGGGCAGTCATCAGCAATACCACGGTCCCCGACATCTACCAGGTGCCGGCCGAACTCGAGAAGGAGGGGCTCGCCGACGCCGTCGTGGAGCACCTGCAGCTCCCCCGGCGCGAGGCCGGAACCGAGTGGTACAGCACGGTTGCGCGCGAGTTCACGAGCCGGATCACGGTCGGGATCGTCTCGAAGTACGGGATCGAGGACGTCTACCTCTCCATCAAAGAGGCGCTCAAGCACGCCGGGCGGGCGACCTCGACCGAGGTCACCATCACCTGGCTCGACGCCGAGCGGCTCGAGATCGGCCAGCTCGCCGACATCGACGGTCTGCTCGTCCCCGGCGGGTTCGGGCGCCGGGGCATGGAGGGCAAGATCGCCGCGATACGGTACGGACGCGAGAACGGCGTCCCGTTCCTCGGGCTCTGCCTGGGGTTCCAGCTCGCCGTCGTCGAGTTCAGCCGCCACGTCCTCGGATGGACCGACGCCTGCTCCGAGGAGATGGGGAACGGAAGGCACGTGATCGCGATCCTCCCCGAACAGGAGGAGGTCGAGGATCTCGGAGGGACGATGCGGCTCGGCGACTACCCCGTCATCCTCAGGAGCGGGACCCGGGTCCGCGACCTCTACGGCACCGATCAGATCGTCGAGAGGCACCGTCACCGGTACGAGGTGAACCCGGCCGAGATCCCTGCCCTCGAGGAGGCCGGCGTGGTCTTCTCGGGGACCTGCGGCGACCGGATGGAGGTGATGGAGCTCCCCGGGCACCCGTTCTTCCTCGCCACCCAGTTCCATCCCGAGTTCCGCTCACGGCCGGCCCGCCCTTCGCCGCCGTTCATCGGGTTCGTCCGCGCCTGCCGGGAGAGGAAGCAGGCCACGCAGGTGATCTGACATGGTCGACACGGACAGGTTCATCAGGGAAGCGATCGAGGAGATCCGGCGCGAGGCCGGGGATCGCCAGGTCGTGATCGCACTCTCGGGCGGGGTCGACTCCTCGGTCTGCGCAGCGCTGGCCGCCGCGGCGGTGGGGGAGCGGCTCTCCCCGATCTACGTGGACACGGGCCTGATGCGAAAAAACGAGACCGACCGGATCCGCGAGCTCTTCGGCCACCTCTCTCTCTCCGTTGTGGACGCCGCCGACGAGTTCTTCGCCGTGCTCGAAGGGGTGGTCGATCCCGAGGAGAAGCGGAAGGCGATCGGCGAGCGGTTCATCCGGATCTTCGAGCGCGAGGCGCTCAAGACCGGGGCCACCGCGCTCCTCCAGGGCACGATCTTCCCAGACCGGATCGAGAGCGAGGGCGGCATCAAGAGCCACCACAACGTCGGCGGTATGCCGCTCGAGTGCTCGTTCGAGTGCGTGATAGAGCCGCTCCGCGACCTGTACAAGGACGAGGTCCGGGAGGTCGCCCGCGCGCTCGACCTCCCTGCGGAGATCCAGCACCGGATGCCGTTCCCGGGCCCCGGGCTCGCGGTGAGGGTCCTCGGCGAGGTGACGCGCGAGAAGATCGGGATCGTGCGCGAGGCGAACGCGATCGTCGAGCAGGAGCTCGTCGAGCCGTTCAAGCCCTGGCAGTGCCTGGCGGCCCTCGTCGGCCTCGGGACGGGAGTAAAGGGGGACGTCCGGCTCCACGGCTGGATCGTCTCGGTCCGGGCGGTCAACTCACGCGACGGTATGACGGCCGACCCGCTCGAACTCCCGTTCGGAACGCTCGCGCGGATCGCCTCGCGCTGCACGGCAGAGATCCCGGGCGTGGCCCGGGTCGTCTACGACGTGACCCCGAAGCCGCCGGCGACGATCGAGTACGAATGAACACAGGATACGGATCATGACAGAGACAGACTTCCGGGCGCTCGACGCCCGGTTCTATATGCCCGCGTTCGGCCGGGACCGGATGCTCGTGAAGGGCGAGGGATCGAGGGTCTGGGACGACCAGGGGAACGAGTTCATCGACTGCGTTGCCGGGATAGCGGTCTGCTCGACCGGGCACTGCCACCCGCACGTGGTCGAGGCGCTCTGCCGGCAGGCGCGGACCCTGATCCACATCTCGAACCTGTTCTACGTGCCGGGCCAGGCCGAGCTCGCGAAGCGGCTCGTGGAGATCACGGGGCTTCACAAGGCCTTCTTCTCGAACTCCGGGGCCGAGGCGAACGAGGGCGCGATCAAGCTCGCGCGGCTCGCGACGGGCCGCGATCGATTCGTCGCGTTCGAGCATGGCTTCCACGGCCGGACCATGGCCTCGCTCGCGGTCACGCACAAGCCCGCGATCCGGGAGCCGTTCGGCCCCCTCGAGCCGGGCTGCGACTTCGTCGAGTACGGCGATATCGAGGCCCTGAAGGGCGCGGTAACATCCAGGACGGCTGGCGTCTTCGTGGAGGCGATCCAGGGAGAGGCGGGCATCATCTTCCCGCCCGAGGGATTCCTGCGCGGGGTCCGCGATATCTGCGACGATTCGGGCGCCCTGATGATCGCCGACGAAGTCCAGACGGGGATGGGAAGGACCGGTCGCTGGCTCGCGATCCAGCATTCCGGGGTCGATCCCGACATCGTCAGCCTGGCGAAGGGGATCGCATCGGGCTTCCCGATGGGCGCGATCGTCGCCCGGGAAGGGCTCGAGTTCTCGCGGAGCCAGCACGGGTCGACCTTCGCCGGTGGTCCGCTCGCCTGCGCGGTGGCCCGCGCGACGATCGAGGTGATCGAGGAGGTGCTGCCGTCCGTCGCGGCAAAGGGCGAGCGGTTCCGGGAGGCTCTCGCCCGGTTCGAACCACGCGTGTGCGGACTGATGATCGGTATCACGGCCGGCGAACGGTGCGACGGGGTCGCGGCGGCCTGCGCTGCGGAGGGCGTGCTCGTGAACTGCGCAGCCGACGGCAACATACGGATCGTCCCACCGCTCGTGATCACGGACGGCGAGATCGACAGCGTCTGCGACGTACTCTCCCGGGCCCTAGCCCGATGAGGACCCGGGTCAGGCCGTACCTCGCGGATACCGGGTACGTCTACGCCGAGCAGCCTGGCGCGATCGCGGCGCGGTACGGCTTCGACCGGGTCGCGCGCCTCGCCTCGAACGAGAACCCGTTCGGGCCGTCGCCGGCTGCCCTCGAGGCCGCGCGGGCGGCCCTCGTCGAGGCGCACCGCTACCCCGACGCCTCGATGACCGCTCTCCGCGCCGCCCTCGCTGCCGCGCACGGCGACCGACCTGCCGTCGTCGGGAACGGGATGGATGGGGTCATCGAGACCGTCCTCCGGGTCTTCTGCGAGGCAGGTGACCGGGTCGCCGTCTCGACCCCGACGTTCTCGTTCTACGGGCTCGCGGCGCGGGCCCAGGGAGCGGTCGTGTCGAACGTGCCGCGCCGGGACGATTTCGGGGTCGATGCCGGGGAATTTTCTGACACCTGTCGCGGCGCGAGGGTCGCCTTCCTCTGCACCCCGAATAACCCGACCGGTACCGGGACGTCCGTCGAGGACGTGCGGGCGATCGCGGAGTCGATCGGCGACTGCCTCCTCTTCCTTGACAACGCGTACGTCGAGTTCTCGGACCGGGACTACCTCCCTCTCCTCGACGACTGCGAGAATCTGGTCATCGGGCGGACCTTCTCGAAGATCTATGGCCTGGCCGGGCTCCGGGTCGGGTACGCCCTGCTCCCGGAGTGGCTCCTCCCCGCGTACTGCCGGGCCGCGACCCCGTTCTCGGGCCTCTCCTCGGTCTCGGCTGCCGCTGCCGTCGCCGCCCTCGGCGACAGCGCGCACGTCGAACGGACGCGCGCGCACGTTCTCGAGTGGCGCGCCCGGCTCGAGGCCGGCTCCCCGTTGCCCTGCGCCCCGTCCGAGGCGAACTTCCTGATGGTCGACGTGGCGCCGCTCGGGTCGGACAAGGCGGTCACCGCCCTCGCCCGCGCGGGCGTGCTGGCCCGCTCCTGCCGGTCGTTCCCGGATCTCGCCGACCACTACCTCCGCGTCTCGGTCGGGGCCGACTGGGAGAACGAGAGGTTATTATCCGCCCTGCGAGCACTCTTGTCAGCATGATGGTCGGGATCGCCGGGACCCCGGGCACGGGCAAGTCCTCGGTCGGGGACGTCCTCGCGGCGCGGGGGCGGCAGGTCGTCCGGGTCGCCGATACAGTCGGCCCCTTCGTCCTCTCCGTGGAGGGTGGGGTCCGGGAGGTCGACGAAGAGGCCTGGGCCGCCGCGTTCGAACGGATCGACGGCTATGTAGAGGGGGGACTCGCGCACCTGCTCGGGATCGACCGGCTCGTGCTCCTCCGCTGCCGGCCCGACGTGCTCCGCACCAGGCTCGAGGCTCGCGGGTATCCCGCCGCGAAGGTCGCCGAGAACGTCGAGGCCGAGGCGCTGGACGTAATCCTCTGCGAGGCCCTCGACCGCCAGGCGCCGGACCGCCTGCTCGAGATCGAGACGACCAGCCGTACCCCCGGGGAGACGGCTGACCTGGTCGAGGCTTTCGCCGCGGGCCGGGTGGCGCCGTCTCACGGCACGTTCGACTTCTCAGCCTACCTCGTGGGGCCGCCATGACCCTGGACGCGTACCGGCCCCACGTGGAGGGCGTGCTCGATCTGCTCGTCCGGGCGGCCCTCGTCCTGAGGGTGACGCCGAACCTGCTCTCGGTCCTCTCCTTCTTCCTCGCGTTCGCGGGCGGGCTGCTCTACGCGGCGGGCTCGGTCGCCGGGGGCCTCGCCGGCGTGGCCGCGAACGCCGTCTGCGACTCGGTCGACGGCGCACTCGCACGCGCGACGGGGCAGCAGGGTCCTCGCGGCGACTTCCTGGACCACGCCATCGACCGGTACGCGGACATCTTCATCATCACGGGGATCTTCGCGGGCGGCTTCGCTCCCTGGCAGGTCGGGGTCTTCGCCCTGACCGGCGTGCTGATGTCCTCGTACCTCGGCACGCAGGCCCAGGCTGTCGGCATGGGCCGGTACTACGGGGGGCTCCTGGGGAGGGCCGACCGGCTCGTGCTCCTGATGGTCGCGTCGGTCCTCGACCTCGCCGTCGGTGTCCCGGTGCGGGGCCTTCCATTCCTTGGCTGGCTGCTCGTCCTCTTCGGCCTGCTCGGCCACTTCACCGCGCTCCAGCGCTTCGTCTGGGTCTGGCGCCAGATGCCGTGACCCGGGGAGGGGGGTGACAGAGCAGGAGACTGCCCGGGGGCGGCGGGAGAATAGAGAGCCAGGGGACTTCCCCAGCCGTGCTTCGGCGGGGGCTGGCGCTGGTCGCGGCGAGGCGCCTGGGAGGGAACCGGGGAACGACCCCCGCCGGAGACCCGAACGGGGCAGGGAGAGCCGGACCGGGGGAAGGGGCACAGACGTACCGGGGAACCGGTTTCAGCGGCGCCGGCGCGCGCCCAGGAGACCGGCCATCGCGGCGGCGGCGGCGGCGGCGAGCGCGACGCCCGGAGCCGGCACGGTCTTCGCCGGGGTCGGCGTCCCGTAGGGAGTGATGTTGACGGCCGTGACCGTCGCAGCCGGCATCGCCGGCGTCCCGTTCGTAACGGCAACGAGGGGGCAGGTGTCGCTGTCGCAGGACCCGTTGATCGGCGAGGTCTCGTTCCCGGATGCGGGGTCGGTCGCGACCGGCCCCCCCGCGGAGGCCGGGCCGGGCCGGAAAACCTGGACGCCGTGGCCGGCGACGTCGGGGACGTAGACGGTCCCCTGCTGGTCGACCCAGACCCCGAAAGGCCCGGTCCTGAACCGGCCGTCGCCCGAACCGCGGTCCCCGAAGGCCGACAGGAACGTCCCGTTCGCGTCGAACTTCACGATCCGGCCGTTCCCGGAGTCCGCCACGTAGACGTTGCCGGCGGCGTCGATCGCGAGCCCCTCGGGCCGGTCCAGCTGCCCCTCGCCCGCACCCTTCGTCCCGAACCGGAGGAGAAACGCTCCCCCGGGGCTGAATTTCGTGACCCGCGCGAGCGTCTCGTCCAGGACATAGAGGTTGCCGTCCCGGTCGAGGGCGAGCCCCCTCGGGCGCCGGAGCCCGCCGTCGCCGTCGCCGGCGGAACCGACTGTGCCCGTTACCAGGCCGTTCTCATCCACGACCATGACCTCGGCCCGTTCCACGTCGGCCACGTAGGTCTTTCCCTTCCGCATCACGGCCACGTCCACCGGCCGGCGGTAATCGTAGCCGTCCCAGGTCGCGATGATCTTGCAGCCCCGGGTGAACGCCTGTACCCGGCCGTTACCAGTGTCCGCGACGTAAAAATTGCCGCGGTCGTCGAGCGAGACATCGGCCGGATCCAGGAAGAGGATCATCCCCGTCCCCCTGGCACCCCAGCGTGTGAGGTATTCCCCGGAAGGGGTGTACGCGAGCACGGCCCCGCCGTCACGGTCGATGACGTACACCCTGCCGTCGGCGTCCCCCGTGATCCCGCCGGGCCGTTCGAGGAAGCCCTTCTCCTCCTCGTCGTACGACCACCCCCCTGCGAAGACGTACGGGTCGTCGCCGGCGGCGGGGAGGACCAGGAGCGAGACACAGAGGCAGAGAATGAGACCGAGAAGGAACGGGTCCGGGCGCATGAAAGAGAGTCTCGACACCTCGGGCATATAGATTATGGTCTTCCCCGGGGGGACCGGGACGTCCGCTCGACACTATACGGCCGTGGATACCGGGAGTGGACCGGGATCCCCGGGGGTTCCGTGGCTCCCGCCGGAGCGGCGCCGGGGAGACCGTCGGGAGGGACTGGTCGTCACCGAATCGCAGCCGCTCTCCTGGCAATCCCTCCTCGTGCCCGATCGGAGAGGGATCCGCCAGGGCGTGCCCTCGGAACGGGGGCGGTGGCCGCACCGGGTGGTGGTAGACGGCGACCGCGGCCCCTCAGAACCACTGGTCGAGCGTCCGCTGGCCGGCCGAGACTCCGAGCCGTTCGAGCGCGCCGTTCACCCGCTCGACCGAGAACGAGTACTCGTGGCAGAGCATCTCGCGGAGCCCCTCGGGATCCGGGGGTCGCCAGTCGAGCATGAACTCGTTCGTGACGGGTGGGTCGAGGAAGAACTCCCGGATCGGCCTGGGATCGAACCCGGGTATGCGCTCGTCCAGGACAGTCGCGAAGCGCCCCTCGCGGACGAGCTTGAGCGCCGTCTTTGGACCGACCCCCCGGATCCCGGGGTTGAAGTCGGTCCCGACCAGGATCCCAACCTCCACCAGCTCTTCCCGCGTGACACCGAGCCCCTCGAGCACCTCGGCGAGCCGGATCCGCTCGGGCTCGACCGCGATCGTCCGCCCCCGGAGGCGCCGCCTGCCGCTGATCGTGATGTTCCGGGCGAGGTCCGGGGCCCCGAAGAGGAGGGAGTCGTAGTCCTGGCTGACGGCGTACGACACCGAGCCTTCGGCCGCCATCCAGGCGGCCTGCGCCTCGCCCTCGCTCGGGGCGACGAGCCAGGGGACACCGAGGTAGTCGAGAAGACGCTGCGACGATGCGATCACGGCGTCGTCGATTCGGGTCGCCGACCGGGCCTGTCGGTACGCTTCGGCCTCGTCCCCGGACTCGACGGCGATCGCGTACTGCCGGGCCGCATCCTCGCGGAGGGTGCGCCGGGCCTCGATCGTGGCGGCCTTCAGCGCCGGAGGATCCCCGTCGTAGACGAAGACCGGCCGGACGCCCATCTCCAGGAGCTTCGCCGTGCGGAAGAAGAGCCCGGAGAGGTGCGAGGTGATCCGCCCATCCGCGTCCACGAGCGGCGTCCCGTCCGGCTGCCGAATGATCGAGAGAAACTGGTACAGCGCGTTGTGCGCGTCGATCGCGGCGGATCCGGCCATCCCGTCCCACCCGACACGGCGTTTGTACGGGGCGAGGATGTCCCGGAGCGCGACCCCCATCGTTTCACATCTCGCGGCGTGATCGCTTAATGGTGACGGCCTACCGGTAGAGCCGCCGCTGGAAGTCCTGGATGATGTAGTCGATATGCTGGACGGTCTCGTCGTAC
Source organism: Methanospirillum sp. (assembly GCA_012728895.1). GTDB lineage: Archaea > Halobacteriota > Methanomicrobia > Methanomicrobiales > Methanospirillaceae > UBA288. Next base: position 46,314 of record JAAYEG010000017.1, read on the forward strand.
TTGCCGCTGAGCACCTCCTGTGTCTCGATGAGGTTCATCCGGATCCCCCGCTCCCGGTCGACGAGCGTCCGCGACAGGGCCGTGATCTTTGCCCCGAAGACCAGGAAGAGGCCGCCAAGCGAGAGCATCATCAGCGTTGCCGAGACCGCGATCGTGATGTCCTGCCACACCCGGAGCACCAGCACCAGGGTCGAGACCACCAGGATGATTGTCAGCACCGTCTCGGGCAGGGCGTCGCGCAGGTCCATGCTTTTAGATGATGAAGGTCCAGTAATTAAGCTACCTGTTTCGTGGGTGATCATGGAGACCAACCGGCTGCTGCCCCGTATCGGTATCGGCGCGATGCTCGTCGCGGTTGAGATCGGGGGGGTCCTGCTCGCTCCGCTGATGCAGTCGGCCGGGATCGCCGCGTTCGAGGACCCATCGTCCGCCGCGAACCCCTTCGTCTTTATCCTGCTCCTCCTCGGGTTCACGGCCGTGCTTCTGCTGCTGATCCGCTTCGGAATGCACCGCCTGATCCGGACGATCGTGCTCGTCTCCATCGGCCTCTCGTACGTCTATATCTTCATCGCCCTGCTCGGGTCAGTCATCGCTGACCCGGGCCCGATTCTCGCGGGCGCCCTCGTGCTGGGAGGAGCGGCCGTCCTGGTTCTCTACCGGTACCCCGAATGGTACATGGTCGATCTGCTCGGGGTGGTGCTCGCGGCTGGAGTCGCTGCGATCTTCGGGTCCTCGCTCGGGATACTGCCAGTGCTCGTTTTGCTGGTGCTGCTCGCGGTCTACGACGCCCTCTCGGTCTACCGCACGAAGCACATGGTCACGCTCGCCGAGGGCGTGCTCGAGCAGCGTGCCCCGATCATCTTCATCGTCCCGAAGCACCGGGGGTACTCCTTCATCAGGGACGGAGTCGGCCCCGTGGACAGCTACCGGCCGGAGACGGAGGGCAGCGGTGGACGTGGCGCCCTGCTCGTCGGTATGGGCGACTTGATCATTCCGGCGGTCCTGGTCGTCTCGGCGAACACCTTTCTCAGGGCGCCGGGGTTCGGTCCCCTGAACGTTCCCGCCCTCGGGGCGATCGCAGGATCGCTGCTCGGGCTCTCGCTCCTGCTCCGCTTCGTGGATCGGGGCAGGGCTCACGCGGGATTGCCGCCCCTGAATGCCGGCACCATCCTCGGTTTCCTCGCCGGGTGCGCCGCCACCGGCGCCTGGGCATGGCTGTAATCCGCGCCCCCGGTGTTTCCGGTTCAGAACCTCTAAATACTTAACAACATGATCGATCATTATGGATCTCTCACTCATCCAGAAGGATATCCTGATCACCCTGATCACGCTCTACCACCAGCATTCCCAGCCGATCAAGGGTGAGGACATCGCGGAGGTGATCCAGCGGAACCCGGGCACGATCCGGAACCAGATGCAGGCCCTGAAGGCGCTGGAGCTCGTCGACGGGGTGCCGGGCCCCAAGGGGGGGTACAACCCGACCACCAAGGCCTACCGCGAGCTGAACCTCTCGCAGACCGAGGGGGACGCCGAGGTTCCGGTGACGCGGAACGGGGAACCGGTGACGGGTGTGAGCGCGACCGAGATCGACTTCACGACCCTCTGCCACCCCGATGTCTGCCAGTCCGAGGTCAGGCTGATGGGCAGCGTAAAGCCCTTCGAGATCGGAGACGAGATCGCGATCGGGCCGACCCCGGTCAACAAGCTCATGCTCCGGGGCGAGGTCTTCGGAAAAGACGAGGTGAAGGGGGCGCTGCTGGTCTCGATCTCGGAGATGCTCTCGCTCCCGAAGAACCCGGTCCGCGACTACATGTCCTCCCCTCTCCACGTCGTACCCGCCGATGCCACGCTCGACGAGGCCGTCCGGCTCTTCGCCCGCGCGCAGATCAACGGGGCCCCGATCATGGACGGCCGGACCATGCAAGGTATCCTGACCGTCTCTGACGTGATCCGGGCGATGGCGGAGGGACGGACGGGGGAGACACCGGTCACGGAGGTTATGACCGAGGACGTGGTCAGGGTCGACGCCGGGGTCCGGCTCTTCGAGGTGGTCCGGCAGTTCAAGGAGCGGGAGATCGGCCGGCTGATCGTCTTCGAGAACGGCGGTCCCGTCGGCATCCTGACCAAGAGCGACATCATCCGCGTCTTCCCGTCGACGTGACCCGGAGCAACCCCAGATTCTCATCGGGAATGCGAGATCACAGTATTTAAGGTTTGAGAAGCAAACCATTCTGCCATGGTGAACACGTTCTCCCGGAGCCTCTCGCGCAAGCGCATCATGTCCAACGACGGGATGGTGATCGGGACGCTCAAAAACATCCTGGTGGACCTGGAGAGCGGGCAGGTCGTCGACCTGATCGTCCGCCCCGACCCGACGTTCGATGTCACCGGGTACCGGGTCGATGGGGACCGGCTCCTGATCCCATTCGAGGCGGTCAAGGACATCAAGGACTATATCGTCGTGGACCGTTTCCTCTCAAAGCAATAAATCAGGGAAAATAGTGGTCGACGGCCTCGACAAAACCCTCCCCGAACGGGGCCGTCGCCACGTAGTCGGCCGCCTCTTTCGCTCCGGGTGCGGCGTTGCCGACGGCCGCCCCCGAACCGGCAACCCGCAGCATCTCGACATCGTTCTCGGAATCGCCGATCGCCACGAACTCGTCCGCGGTCATTCCCATCTCCCGGGTGAGACCGAGGAGGGCGGTCGCCTTCGTGATCCCGGCGTGTTGAAGATGGATCGCGAACCCCGTATCGAGCACCTGGACGGGGTGATCCCGGAGCACGGTCCGGACCTCGTCGACCGGCACCGTCCGGGCGAACGCGACGTCCGCGTGTCGCAGTGCGTGGGAGAACAGCTCGAGCGCGATACCCCGCCCGGCAAAATGGTCCCGGAGCACCTCGAACGCCCCGAGCGGGACCTGGCGGTCGCCCTCGACGACCGGCTCCCCCGGAAAACCGTGGTGCCAGACACCGCCGTTCTCGCAGATCACCGAGCCGTCGGTACCGATCATCCTCGCGAGCCCGTCCATGAAGCAGAGGGTGTTGCCCGAGGCCAGCACGACGGGGATGCCCCCGTCGACCAGCCGCCGGATCGCTGCGACCGCGGGGAGGCTGATCCGGCGGTCAGGGCCGGTGATCGTCCCGTCGATATCGGTGACGAGGGCCCTCATACGGGCTTGAGGCCCGCCTCTTCGACCATGAAGGTCGCCTCGCCCTCGGGCAGGTTCGGGCTGTCCACGAGACGGGCAATCCTCTTCCCGCCCTTCGACTTTCTCAGGTAGAGGCGGAACGTCGCCGTGTGGCCGACGATGTTGCCACCGATCGGCTTGGTCGGGTCGCCGAAGAAGACGCCGGGGTTCGACATCACCTGGTTCGTGACCAGCCCGACCGCGTTGTTCTCGTCCACGAGCTTGAAGAGCTCGTGCATGTGCTTGTTCAGCTTCTGCTGCCGGGTCGCGAGCGTGCCGCGCCCCGCGTACTCGGCGCGGAAGTGAGCCGTGAGCGAGTCGATGATGAAAAGTCGGACCGGGAGGTCCGAGGACTTCAGCTCGACCGCCAGCTCCTTCGCCGAGTCGATCAGCAGCATCTGGTGGTCCGAGGTGTGGGCGCGTGCCACGTGGATGTTCGCCAGGAACTCCTCGGCCAACGGGGTCTCGTACTCGGGGTTGTCGGGGAACGAGAGCCCGTTCACCATCTGCTCGATCCGCTCGGGGCGGAACGTGTTCTCGGTATCGATATAGACCGCCGAGCCGGATAGGCCGCCCAGATCCTCGGGAAGCTGGACGTTCACGGCCATCTGGTGGACGATCTGCGATTTGCCCGATCCGAACTCGCCGTAGAGCTCGGTGATCGCCTGGGTCTCGACGCCGCCGCCGAGCAGGGCGTCGAACTCGGGTACGAAGGTCTTCAGCTTGCGGATCTGCCTGCGCTGCTCGAAGACGTCCCGGCCGGTCCGGAACCCGCCGATATCGGCGATCTCCCGGGCAGCCTTGATCATCTTCTTCGCGGTCGACTCGCCGATCTCGGCCGACTCGGCGAGGTCGGTCGGCGCCGCCGTCGCGATGCTCTCGATGGTCAGGAAGCCCGCCTCGCGGAGCTTGTCGGCCGTGGTCGGGCCGACGCCTGGCAGGTCCTCGATGTCCAGCGGTCGTGCGGGTGCTGCGGTCATATCCTATCTCCTACAGAACGTTCGAGTTCTTCTCTCTGTGCCTGTCGACCGGGGTGACCGGTCGCTCTGCAACCATTAGATCGACCCGCACCTAAATAACCCGGACCGTCGCGGCGTGAAAGTGAACGGGCTACCCGTCTCCGGTCCACCTGCCCAGGGCCGCGAGCCGCTGCCGGACGGTCCCGGGATCGAGAGAGGCCGGCGCGATCGCCTCCGGCAGGAGCCGGTTGCCAAGGAGCCGGCCTTCCACCCTGAGCTCGTCGCCCATCCTGAATCCGTCCGCCTCGAGCAGGTAGCGGCGCACCCCACCGTCGATGAAGAGACCTGCGGGGGTCTCGAAGACCGTGCCCTCGATCGTGATGGCGACCTCCCCGGCGGCAGGGGTCACGACCGCCGCGGACCACCCTGCAGAGACCTCGAGATCCCCGTACCGCCCGGGCCGAGCGGCGCCCCCGTAGACCTCGACGAGGTCCCCGGGCGCAAGGGGCAGGAGCGCGTGCTCGCCCCAGAGAACGACCGGCGCCTCCCCGGAGCCGTCAACGAGCACGATGTTCCTGACGAACGACGGCTCGCCGGATCGCGCGACGAACTGGCGCGGGGGCTGGAGCGAGGAGACCGAGCCCCTGACCGAGACCGTCCCCTCGCCCTGCAGCGCGCCGAGCGGGGTTATCCGGACCTCGACAGCGCCCTCAATCGCCTCGACGGCCGACCCCTCGTCGACCGAGTACTCCACCCGGTCCGACCGCCGTGTCTCCTGTGCGCCGGTGACCCGGACCGAGTCCCCCGGCCCGATCCCTTCGAGCAGGTCCGGCTGCCAGGCAACCAGCCGGAAGACGCCCTCCTCGTTCCCGACCAGGGCCTCGATCATCGAACCCGGTGTCCCGTCGCGGCGGCTGAAGGTCCGGGGCGGCCGGACCCTGAGAAACCGGACGGCGAGATCGACCGCCTGGTCATCGTGCCCGGCGACGGACCCGCCGGACGGGACGGGGCAATCGATCTCGCAGCCGGACTTCTGGAGGGCAAGGCCCGTCACTCCGCCCCGCTTCCGGGTAGAGGGGCGGGCGATCACCTCGAGGACCTCCCCGACCTCGATCTCCGAGACGGCGTCGGCTTTCTCGTCGAAGAGGGCCATTTCGACCCGCCCGGTCTCGTCGCCCAGGATGACGGTCGCGATCGTCCCCTCTTCTCCGTCGGCCCGGACGAAGGTCCGGGACGGCGAGACTCCGAGCACCCGGCCGAAGAAGCAGACCAGGCTCGCTCCGCCCGACAGGTCGCGGATCTTGCGGTGGGCCCTGCCCATGTCGCCCACCACGAGCATCGCTGCCGTCGGCTCGTCGACGAGCCCGCCGCAAGCCTCTATCTTCTCCTCGACGCGTTCGTTGAACTCGGACTCCGGGATCAGGTCGTCGACGAGGGCATGGTGAAAACGCATACGGGGCTCAGAGCCAGGGCGGGGTCGCCTGCGCCAGGACCAGGTCCTCGAGCGTCTCGGCGCGGCGCATCGGGGCCCTGTCGTCCCCCCGCACCAGCACCTCGGCCCCGCGGGGCCGGGAGTTGTACTGCGAGGACATGGAGAAGCCGTAGGCGCCCGCGTCGAGGACCGCGACCAGGTCCCCCTCGCCGACATCGGGCAGGGGCCGGTCAGAGGCGAGGATGTCACCCGACTCGCAGATCGGACCCGCGACCGTGGCGGGGCCCACAGGGGTTGCATCGGCCCGGTTCGCGACCACGACCTCGTGGTACGCGTCGTACATCGCCGGGCGGATCAGGTGGTTGAACCCGGCGTCGACGTTGATGAACCGGCGGTGCGCAGCCTTGGTGGAGTTGACCCGGGTGAGCAGGACGGTCGAGTCTGCGACGATGGAGCGGCCCGGCTCCACCCAGAGGGCGGGATGGATCCCGAGCGCTTCAACGCCGGCCACGAAGACCGGCATCACCGCGTCAGCATACTCGCGCGGACTCGGGGCCGACTCGTCCCCGCGGCGGTAGGGTATGCCGAGCCCGCCGCCGAGATCGACGAACTCGAGCCGCGCCCCGAGGTCCGCGACCTCTCCCGCCAGCCGGATCATGACCCGCGCGGCCTCGACAAAGGGTTCGAGCGCGAGGATCTGGGACCCGATGTGGCAGTGGAGCCCGACGGGCCGGACGTGCTCGCAGGCGAGCACCGCGGCGTACGCCTCCTTCACCTCGGCGTGGGGGATCCCGAACTTCGACGAGGCGAGCCCGGTCGCGATCTTCGGGTGGGTCGGGATCTCGAGGGCCGGGTTGACGCGGAACGCGACCTCGGTTGTCTTCCCGAGCGTGCCGGCAACAGCGTCAAGCGCCCGGAGCTCGTCGAGCGAGTCGAGCGAGACCCTGACACCGTGCCCTGCCGCGAGGGCGAGGTCCTCCCTCGACTTCGAGGAGCCGTTGAAGAGGAGCCGATCCGGGTCCATCCCCGCCCGCAGGGCGAGCTCGAGCTCGCCGGGGGAGAAGACGTCGGCGCCGGCGCCCTCCGACGCGAGGACCCGGAGAAGGGCGAGGTTGCCGTTCGCCTTCGCCGCGTAGAGCACCCGGACCCGGTCGTAGTGGCCCTCGAGCGCCTCCCGGTATTCGCGGAAACGGGCCCTGACCCGCTCCTCGTCGGTCACGAAGAGCGGCGTGCCGAACTCCTCGGCGAGGGCGACCGTGTCGTGCTCGCCGATGAAGAGGTGACTGTCGCGGACCGAGAGGTGGGGTGGGAGGTTCATCGGAGCGCCTCCATCCTCGAGAGGGCCTCCCTGATCCTCTCGACCGGCCGCGTCAGGGCGAACCTGACGAAGCCCTCGCCGTGGGCCCCGAAGCCAACCCCGGGGGTGGCGACGATCGAGGCCTCGTCGAGAAGGCGGGCCGCGAAGGCCATGGAGTCCCCGACGGGGAGCCAGACGTAGAAGGTCGCCCTCGGGGCCGCGACATCGTACCCGAGAGACCGGAGCCCCCGCACGAGAACGTCGCGCCGCTCCTCGTAGACGCGGCAGGCGGCTGCAACGCAGTCCTGCGGCCCCGAGAGCGCCGCGACAGCAGCGCGCTGAACGGCGTCGAAGACCCCCGAGTCCACGTTGGTCTTGACCCGCCCGAGCCCCGCGAGCACCTCCGGGTTGCCGACAGCCATCCCGATCCGCCAGCCGGTCATGTTGTAGGTCTTGGAGAGGGAGTGCATCTCGACCCCGACCTCCGTGGCGCCGTCCGTCTCGAGGAACGAGGGGGCGCTGTACCCATCGTAGACGATCTCGGAATAGGCGTTGTCCGAGACCACAACCACGCCGTGCTCGCGGGCGAACGCCACGACCTCGTCGTAGAACGAGCGGGGAGCGACGGCCGAAGTAGGGTTGTTCGGGTAGTTGATGAAGAGGAGCTTCGCCCGCTCGGCCACGGCAGCCGGCACGGCGTCGAGATCGGGGAGGAAGCCGTTCCCGGTCTCGAGCGGGAGCTCGTGGAGCTCCCCCTCGGCGAATAGGGTCGAGGTCCGGTAGACCGGGTAGCCCGGGCTCGGGGCGAGCACCACGTCGCCGGGGTTGACGAAGGCCTCAGGGACGTGGGCGATCCCGTCCTTGGAACCCATCAGGGCGAGCACCTCCCGGGCCGGGTCGAGGTTAACGCCGAAGCGCCGGGAGTACCACCCGGCGACCGCTTCGCGAAACGCGTCCATGCCCGCGTAGGACGGGTAATGATGGTTAGCGGGGTCGCGGGCCGCGGCGCACAGCGCCTCGACTACGTGGGGAGGGGTCGGCAGGTCGGGATCGCCGACACCGAGGTCGATGATATCCGCGCCGGACCGTTCCTTCTCGGCCTTCATCGCATCGATCCGCGCGAAGAGGTACGGGGGGAGATTGCTGAGCCGGTCTGCGTACATGCGCCTGAGATATTGACCCGAACCGGTCTTTAAACTGAGTACGGTGCCTCAGTACCCGGTTGCGTAGTACCAGCCGTCTTCCCGGACCAGCCTGACCGGCACGTCGAAGAGCCCGCCGATACCGGCGTCAGTCAGGATCGAGGCCTTCGGCCCGTCCGCGACGATCCTCCCCCCCCGCATCAGCACGACCCGGTCGCACTCGGGAACGATGTCGTGGAGTTGGTGGGTCACGACGATGACGGCCGTGCCGGAGCGGGCAACCTTCCGCAGGGTCTGGCGGAGAGTATGCAGGGCCGAGAGGTCGAGGCTGACCGTCGGCTCGTCGAGAAGAAGCGCAGCCGGTTCGTGGACAAGGGCGCGGGCGATCAACAGCCGGCGAGCCTCCCCCGAGGAGAGGGATGCCATCGGGCGGTCCAGGAGGTGCCCGACCCCGAGGAACCGTGCGACACGCCCGGCCTCGTGTTCCATCTCGCCCGTCACGCGGTGGTTGAAGAGCCCGATGGAGGAGAAGAATCCCGAGATGACCACCTCGCGCCCCGGGACGTCTCCGTTGTACGCCTGCTGGAGGTCGTTCGAGACGACACCGATCGCGCTGCGGAGGTCGAAGACGTCCCAGGTTGACCGGCCGCGGCAGGTAAAGACGGTCCCCTCGTGCCGGACCGGGTAGAACTCGCGGAGCACGGTCCGGATCAGGGTCGACTTCCCGGCCCCGTTCGGCCCGAGGATGGCCAGGTGCTCGCCCTCGTCGAGCCGGAGGGAGACGGCGTCGAGGACAGTCCGGCCGTCGCGGACGACCGTGACGTCGCGAAACTCGAGCAGGGGCGGCCGGCCGGTCATCGCCATGCCAGCGCGAGCGGCTTCCGCCCGGGGATGCGGGACGGCGCGAACCGCGGGTACCCGAACATCAGCGCGTGGACCGGCACGTGGCCGGCCGGCAGGGCGAGCGCCGACCTGAGGGGCTCCCAGCGGGCGGCCGCGATCATCAGAAAGCCGGCCCAGCAGGTCCCGAGGCCGTGGGCCGGGGCCACTGCGTCGACCCAGGTGAGGGCGATGACGCCGTCCACGAGGGCGGACGAGTCGGGGACGTGGGCCACGACCAGGTGGGGGGCGCCCAGGCAGACCGGGTCCCGACCCCCGTCCCACGCCACGACCAGGGCTGCGAGCTGGGCCGTCGGCATCAGCGGGTTGTCGGACGCCGCCTCGTGCCGCATCCAGTCGACGGCGAGGCTGGCGAGGCGGCGCACCTCGGCCGGGTCGTGAATGACGAGCCAGGAGACGGGCTGCCTGTTGCCGGCCGACGGGGCGTACCGTGCCACGTCGAGGACCGCCTCGATCTTCTCGCGCGGGACGGGGCGCTCCGCGTAGCGCCGGACCGACCGCCGCGACTTCAGATATCGGCCGATCGCGTTGGGCGAGAGGTCGCCTGTCTCGCCCCCCGCCCCGGTCCCGCCCCGGTGCACGAGAGCGCCCGTCGGGCAGAAGGCCTCGCAGTGGCCGCAGTCGATGCAGAGCGACTCCCGCTCCGGGACGGCAGCGGGTGCGTCGCCGGCGTCTTCGGCGGCGATGACGCCGACCGGGCAGACTGCGGCGCAGATGCCGCACCCGGTGCACTGCTCGGGGTCGATGCGGATGGTATCCATGGTGATGCTGTTCCTCGCGGACTCGCTATGATGGTGGGGAGAACTCGCCGATAAATGGACCTGCCGCAGAACCGTGGGCGGAGGGGGCATCGGGGTCCCGGCATAAGCGTTATGCGTCGCCGGAGCGACGGACAGGCATGGACGAGATCGTGCTGATCGAACGGTTCTTCGAGGACGACGCGGCTCAGTTCGGGCCGGCCCTCGCGGACTCGCCCGAGGTCGACGCCGGGGCGACGGCGGAGGCCTCTGCCGACTGCTTTGTCGAGGCCGGGGCGTGGGGCGTCCACTGAAGAAAAAACGACGACGCGTTCCGGGAGCAGATCCCGCAGGGCTTCTCGTTCTACCGGGGGACTGGCGTCGGGTATCTGACTGTGGCCCCGCTCGCCCCGAGCCAGCTCGACGCACGCCACTGGGGCGTGCGCGTGGGCTGGTCCGCGGGGAATGACACGGGGGAGCGGGCGGGAATCATCGGGTTCGAGGTGATCTATTTCGTGCAGATGACCGGCGCGGGCCCGAAGATCTCCGAGTCCATCACGGGCGACGAGGAGGGGGAGCTGCGCCGGCTCGGGCCGATCGGACGGCCGGATCAGGGAGAGCCGTCCGGGGGATAGGCAACGTACCCAGCCTTGACGCCCGCCCGAAAGCCGGCCTTCGCGTAGACCCGGTGGACGCCCGGGTCCGCGCAGCCCGTGAGCAGCATCACCTTGTAGCAGTCCGCCTCCCAGGCGAGGGCGAGGACACGCCCGACCAGGGCGGTCGCGTACCCGCGGTTCCTCCGGTCCCGGCGGGTCACCACGTTCTCGACCAGGCCGAACGGCCGGGCGCCGCGCGAGAGGTTCGGAAGCACGTAGAGAACGCAGGACGAGACGGGCTCGCCGTCAGCCTCAGCGAGAAAGAGGTGGGCGCCGGGATGCTCGGAGAGCGCCCGCCCGGCGGCGGCGCGCGATGCAGGGTCGGCCGCCTCGTCGCCGTCGTGCAGGTCGCGGTAGAGCGCGTGGATTGCCGGGAGGTCGGACGGGGAGGCCTCGCGGACCGTCACGCCGGTCATTGGTCCCCCTTCACGGCGTAGAAGGCCGCCTGGAGGTACGAGCACCAGAGCACCTCGACGGCCGCGAAGCCCGCCTCGCGGTAGAGCCGGAGGTGCTCCTCGAGCGTGATCGGGAAGTACTCGGCGTCGAGTCGGGCGAGCTGGGCCGCGATCTCGGCCGGGCTCCTGCCGGCCCGCTCCTGGAAGCGGGCCCAGCGCCGGAGGCCGAGTTCGAGCCCGGCAGGGGTCAGGGGGCGGACGTTCTCGGACGTGACGAAGACGCCCCCGGGCGGGAGCCGCCCGAAGCAGGCGGCGACGGCGGCCCGCCGGCCGGCACGGTCGTGGTAGTGGTGGCACTGGACCGCTGTGACCACGTCGAAGGCGCCGGGAGGGAGATCTTCCGTTCTGCAGGGGGCGAGCACGGTCACGCGGGGGTCGGCGAGCCGCTCCCGGGCGACGGCGAGCATGGCCGGAGAGGGGTCGGCGACCGCGAACCGGGTCCTCGGGAACCGGGGCAGGGCGCGGGCCACCAGCGAGCCCGTGCCGCAGCCTGTGTCGAGCCAGGTCCGCGGGGGCTCCGGCAGGGCCTCGACGAACGAGAGCACCGTCTCGTGGATCAGGTCGTAGTGTGGGATGGTCCGGCGGACGTCGGCGTCGAACACGACGGCTGGGTGCGCCGTCGCGTTGTCGGGGGGCGGGGGCGGTGCGTCGGCCATGGTCTCCGTACGATCTCGGTGGCGGAGAGGGATATGCCTGACCCGTCCGGGGCACCCCTTTATCCCGCGCCGCGCCCATCGCTCGGCCGGTGAGACAATGCACGGACCAGTCGAACTCGGGATCGTGGAGATCGAGAAGCCCGACGAAGTGAACGTCATCCTCGGGCAGGCGCACTTCGTCAAGACCGTCGAGGACCTGTACGAGGCCGTGGCCGGATCGGTGCCCGACGCGCGGTTCGGGCTCGCCTTCTCCGAGGCGTCGGGCGACCGCCTCGTGCGGCTCGAGGGGACGGACGACGCGCTCAAGGCGCTCGCACGCGACACGGCGCTCGCGCTCGGCGCCGGCCACTCGTTCGTCATCTTCCTCCGGGACTGCTATCCGATCAACGTCCTGAACGCTGTCAAGGGGGTGCAGGAGGTCTGCTCGGTCTTCTGCGCGAGCGCGAACCGCGTCGGGGTCGTGGTTGCCGAGGCGGGCGGCGCCCGCGGGATCCTCGGCGTTATCGACGGGGAACCCCCGGTCGGCGTCGAAGGAGAGGAGGACGTGGCCCTGAGGACTGCCCTTCTCCGCCGGTTCGGGTACAAGCTGCCGGGCGGGCCCGGCGACTGATGCCGCGACCTTCCGCCTGGCTGGCGGCCAGGGGGGAAGATGCTATTACGTTGGAGTGCAGATGGCATATCGTCGAACGGAATGTTCCCTTCACCCACCCTCCCCCTCCTCGTTTCGGCCCTGCTGACCGCGCTCCTGGCGGCCTACGCCTGGCGCCACCGGGCGAGCGGGGCCGCAACGGGATATGTCGCTCTCCTCCTGGGGGCGATCTCCCTCTACGTCGGGGGCAGCGCGATGGAGCTCGCCGCCGGCGACCTGGAGGGTGTTCTGTTCTGGGCCCGTGTGCAGTACCTCGGGATCGCCGTGGTACCGCCCCTGATCATCTGCACGGTCCTCCAGTACGTCGGGCAGGGGAGAATCCTGACGAGGAGGGTGCTGGTCATACTCTTCGCGGTGCCGGCCATCACCCTCCTTCTCGTCGTGGCCGGGCACCCCCTCCACTACGCCGAGATCGGGTTCGACACGGTGGGAGCCTTCAGCCGGTTCACCTTCGTCCCGGGCCCCTGGTATTACGTGAATGCCCTGTACGTCCTGATCGCCGAGATGGCCGCCGTCGCCCTGCTCGCGCTCTCCTACCTGCGCTCGTCCCACGCCCTCTACCGCCAGCAGATCCTGGTGGTGCTGGTCGGCGCCTCTTTTCCGATCGCGGCCTCGCTCCTCTATTTGACGGGGTTCTCGCCGATCCCCCGCCTCGACCTGACCCCGTTCGCACTCCCGATCACCGCAGCAGTAATGACCATCGGGGTCGTCCTCTACCAGCTCTTCGACCTGGCACCGGTGGCCCACACGACGGTCTTCGAACGGATCCCCATCGGGGTTCTGGTGGTGACCGACCTCGGGCAGGTGGTCGAGGCGAACCCGGCCGCTGTCCAGCTGCTCGGGCCGGAGCGCCGGTCCCCGGTCGGCCGGCCGCTCGAGGAGGTGACCCGTGAGATCCCGGACCTCTCTGCGATCGTGGCGTCGGGCAAGACGGGGGAGACCGAGGTTCACGACCGGGGTCGGCGCGGCACCTACGCCATATCGACGGTCCCGCTCACCGACGCCGGCTCCGCGCCCGGCGGCTCGGTCGTGCTGATCCGCGACGTCACCGCCAGCCGGCGGGCCGAGGCGGCGCTCGCCCGGCGCACGGCCGATCTCGAGACCGCGAACCGGAGGCTCTCACTGGTCTCGACGATCACGCGGCACGATATCGCAAACCACCTCGTCGCGGTCATGGGCTACCTCTCCCTGCTGCGCGATGACCCGGCGGGGCCCGACGTGCACGGGTACGTGGAGCGCCTGCAGGAGGCGGTCGACCGGATCCGTGCCGTTATCGAGTTCATGCGGGACTACCCCGCGATCGGGGTCCAGCCCCCCGTCTGGCTCGACCTCCGCGAGGTCGCGGACCGTGCCGGCGCGAGCGTCGGGCTCTCGGGCGCCGTGGTGGAGAACCTCGTCCCCCCCCTCGACGTCCTGGCCGATCCCCTGCTCGAACGGGTCTTCGCGGCTCTCGTCGAGAACTCCGTCCGTCACGGGGGCGGGGTCTCGTGGATCCGGTTCGCGGCCGTCTCCTCCGGCCCGGGGATCCTCCTGACCATCGAGGATGACGGGGCTGGGATCCCCCGTCCCGACAAGGAGCGGATATTCGAGCGCGGGTTCGGCAGGAACACCGGGCTCGGCCTCTTTCTCGCCCGCGAGATCCTCGAGAGCATGGGGATGACGATCGCCGAGACGGGCATACCGGGCCACGGCGCCCGCTTCGAGATCCGGGTGCCCCCCGCGCGAGTGCGGCGATGCGCCGTGTCCTCGCCGGAGGGCATCGGGGCACTCGCCCTGCACCGCCCCTGAAGCGAGGCAGAGGCCTGGCGGATAACGTTATGCGGTGGCGGGACGACGATCGGGCATGGATGAGATCGTGCTGATCGAACGCTTCTTCGATGAGTACGCGTCGCAGTTCGCACGGGCACTCGCCGACACGCCGGAGGTCGACGTCGAGGCGACGGCTGGCGCCTTCGCCGACTGCTTCGTCGAGGCGGGGCCGCGGGGCGTCGTCTGCGGTCGGAACGACGGCGCTTTCCGCGAGCAGATCCCGCACGGCTTCGCGTTCTACCGGGGGATCGGGATCAGGTCCATGACTGTCGCCACGCTCGCCCCGAGCCAGCTCGATGCAGGGCACTGGGGTGTCCGCGTGGGCTGGTCCGCCGCGTACGACCTTGGCGGGAGATCGGGCACCGTCGAGTTCGAGGTGCTCTATTTCGTGCAGTTAACGGGGTCAGGCCCGAAGATATTTGCCTATATCACGGGCGACGAGGAGGCGGAGCTCCGGAGACTCGGACTGCTCGGGGCTCCTGATCAGGGAGGGCCTTCCGGCGGGTAGGCGACGTACCCGGCCTTGGCGCCCGGCAGGAACCCGACCTTGCGGTAGAGCCGGTGGACCGACGGGTCGCTCCTGCCGGTGAGCAGCATCACCTTGTAGCAGCCGGCCCCCCATGCGAACGCGAGGACGTGCTCGAGCAGCGCGGCGGCATATCCCCGGTTCCTCCGGTCCCGGCGGGTCACCACGTTCTCGACGAGCCCGAACGGGCGGGCGCCGCGCGAGAGGTTCGGCAGCACGAAGAGGACGCAGGTCGAGACGGGGTCACCGCCAGTCTCGGCCACGAAGAGGTGGGCGCCGGGAAGCTCGGAGAGCGCCCGCCCGGCGGCGGCGATGGTTGCCGGGTCGGCCGGTTCATCTCCGTCGTTCAGATCGCAGTAAAGAGAAGAGACCGTGCCGATGTCGGAGACGGACGCCTCGCGAACCCTCAGGTGGTCCGGCGGGACGGGATCGGATCGGCCGAGAGCGCCTCGGGGCGCGGGGGCGCCGGGGTCGTGAGATCGTCGGGGGGGCATGAGTACGGCTCCGTGGAGGTTCCGTACGATCTGGGAACCCCCGGCGGATGTACCTGCCGACCCCCTCGTCGTTCGTGCCGGTGAACCGCGTTCGTGTGGAGATGAGACAGCCCCCCCCGGTCCTCAAGGCAGCCCCGGACCGGGGGAGAACCGGGTTCTCCGGGGACCGAATCCGGAAGGTGGCTCGGGGGGACGGGCGCGGCAGCGACGATCGAGGCGATCCCGGGTCCCGCCCGGCCGCGGAAGGGGGATCCCTCTGCCCACTGGCGATGCTTTTTTGTCTCCGAGACCGAACTCGATATTCATCGAAGGTTAGCACCATGGATAACTTGCAGTGGCTCATGGCAGGTCTGCCGGACGCGACCTCGCGGGCAGATCCCGGGACCGGGGGGGCTGAGGGATGAAGTGGCGAACGGACGCGAGGAGTGCGAACGTCGAGGACCGGCGTTCTTCCGGGATCCCCGGTGGGGCGGCGGGCGGCATCGGCGGGCTCGGGCTGATCATCGTGCTCGCCATCGCGCTCCTGACGGGCATGGATCCCGGGGCGCTCCTCCAGAACACCGATGGCATGACCGGGCCGACCGGGCAGTCCGCGCTGACGGAGGAGGAGTTACGGGAGCAGGAGGAACTCGCCACCCTCTCCTCGCAGGTGCTCGCAAGCACTGAGACAACGTGGAGCCAGATCTTCAGGGAGGATCTCCGGCAGACCTACGCGCCGCCGAAACTGGTACTGTACTCGGGGCTGGTCGATTCGGCGTGCGGACGGGCGAGCGCCTCTACCGGCCCCTTCTACTGTCCCGGTGACCAGAAGGTCTACCTCGACCTCGACTTCTTCCAGGATCTCAGCACGCGCTACGGTGCCCCGGGGGACTTCGCCCAGGCCTACGTGATCTCCCACGAGGTCGGGCACCACGTCCAGACCCTGCTCGGCACCCTGCAGTACGCCCAGACGGCCCAGCAGCGGGCGGCCAGCCAGGCGGAGGCGAACCAGATCTCCGTAGCGCTCGAGCTGCAGGCCGACTGCTATGCCGGCGTCTGGGCGAACCGCGCCACCGAACAGAACCTGATCCTCGAACGGGGAGACATCGAGGAGGGGCTGAACGCGGCCAGCTCCGTGGGCGACGATCGGCTGCAGCAGCAGGCGCAGGGATACGTCGTCCCGGACTCGTTCACGCACGGCTCGTCGGCACAGCGTGTCTCGGCGTTCCAGAGGGGGCTGCAGTCCGGGGAGATCGGGGTCTGCGACTGCGCGGAGCTTCCCGCGGTCGTCTGAACCGCTCTCTTCTTTTTTTATCCCCGTCTCCGTCGTCACGGCACAAAATGCGACGCCGACGGAAGGGGATCGTATCGACGGCGCCCCCGTGCCGGGGTTCTGCTCACGGCCGGAATGCGGAGGCTGCCAGGGCGACGGCGACCACGACGTGGAGCGACGCGCAGAGCGGCACCGCGACGACGAACCTCAGCTTGCGCGTCTTGTGGCGGAAGAGGCTCATGCCGGCCAGCGCTCCGAAGGGGCCGGCGAGAGCGGCGACGAGGAGCGTCCGCTCCGGGACACGGCGCGCCTGCAGGCGGGCATACCGCTTGTCGGCCCCGTACAGGAGGAAAGTCCCGAGGTTTACGGCGGCGAGGGCGACGATAGCGGGGAGGAACGGGTCGATAGGGATCATCACCGTTTGCACCGCGCCGGATTTGCCCGTTACGCCGGGATCCCGGTAGGATCATGCGATACCGGCTCTCCCACAGGCCCGCGCACACCCGCGACACCGCGTTCCGGCGATTCCTGCCGTGCGGGGACCCCGCCGGACCGGCTTGGCGCTAATTCCAGCGTCAGCGTGGGGAGGGCGGAGCGCCGTCCGGCCCGTCTCTCCCTTCATCCTACGGCACCCCGAGCCGAGCTCTGCGCGCAGCCACTCGACCCGGTATCGCTTCGCCTCCTCGCTCCGGAAAAGGTGGTCTGTCATGCCACCTGACCTGCTTCGGCTCGCTCGCCGCGTCGGCAAGACGCCGGGCGGTCTCGGTCCCAGAGATGATGTCGCGTTCGCCGAAATGCAGGAGACCCGAGGCTCTGTGCCGGCCGGCGACGAAGCGCGTGGGATCGATGGGCACCGTGACGCAGCGGGAGTGCTCGAGGGCCTCGCCCGCGGGATAGGGCGAATTCGCGACGGCTACGTCCGTTAAACCGGGAGCGCCGGCCACCAGCGCGACGACGTGGAGGCGGGGCTCGACGCCCACGAACATGCCACCCGCGTGGGCGCCGGAGCCGTGGCCGGCGAAGCCGAGCTGCGCGTCGTCAGTGCCAGGCTGTGCGACCACGAAGTACACAGCTCGGCGCATCTCCCGGACGATCCCCGCGAAGAGGCCGTGGTTCTGCTCGGGCGTACCGAGCGACCGGGCGAAGACCTCGCCTTCGGCCCACGGCACCTCCACGAGCAGGAAGGCGATGCCCGTGTTCCGATCCGGACTCCCTCGTCGAAGAAGATCTGACGGTCCCCCCGGGGCCGGGCGGATGTAGACAACGGCCGGGAACCGGTCGCGGGCCGGGGGAGCATCCAGTGCGCGGAGGTCCGCCTGCCCCTGGCGTCGGCGATGCTCAGATCGTGCACCATGGCGCTGTTCCGCTCCCCCCGACACCCAGGTCCCCGGGGTCGAGCGGAGCCGTGCCGTCGTAGTCGAAGAGGTGTTCCGAAGCCGTGTCGTCTCCGGGGACCGCCGCCAGGTCCGTTTCTTCGCCCGACATCAGGGTGGAGTACCATAAGCAACGACGATACCCCTTTCCACCGGGTCACCCTGCGGCGATCCGCGCCGGCCCGTTTGGGCCCTCTAACGGGACGCAACGTATTTTTTCAAGGGACGGTAATGTAAAGGCTATGCGCACCGACGCCGTCGTGATCCTTTCGACTGCACCTCCGGGCGAAGCCGCCGAC
Source organism: Methanospirillum sp. (assembly GCA_012728895.1). GTDB lineage: Archaea > Halobacteriota > Methanomicrobia > Methanomicrobiales > Methanospirillaceae > UBA288. The sequence goes on from JAAYEG010000017.1 coordinate 64,138, forward strand.
ATCGCCCGGCAGCTCGTCGAGGAGCGCCTCGCCGCCTGTGTTCAGCTGGCCGGCATCCGATCCGTCTACCGCTGGAAGGGGAAGATCGAGGATGAGCCCGAGGAGCTGCTGGTGATCAAGACGCAGAGGCCCCTGGCGGGATCGGTCGTCGCCCGGATCAGGGACCTCCACGGCTACGAGGTCCCGGAGGCGATCGTGCTCCCGGTCGAATCCGGGTCGGAGGAATACCTGGACTGGCTCGCGACTGAGACGCGGAGGGGACCGTGAAGCACGTCTCCCGGACTGGGCGGCAGTACGCCGGCGGCGAGGTTCGCGAGGTGAAGGACGTGATCGTGGTCGAGCAGACCTTCAGGATCCTGCTCAACGGGGAGCAGGTGGCGGTCCAGGTCGCCACTGCCGAGCAGCTGCGCGAGCTCGGTGCCGGGTTCGTGATCGACGAGGGGCTGGCCGACGTGGTGGACTCGGTCGCGGTCGAGGGGAACGCGGTCCTGGTCTCGGCCCCCCGCCTCTGCGGCGCCGCGACCGAGACCGGGTCCTCGGGCGGAGTCTCGTACCGGTGCGGCGCGCGGCACGTCACGTCAAACCTGACGATCACACCCGAGGAGGTGATCGCCATCACCGAGGCGATCTTCACCGAGGACTGGCAGCAGACCGGGGCGCTCCACTGCGCGGTGCTCCACGAGGGCGGCGAGATCGTCGCGAAAGCAGCCGACGTCGGCCGACACAACACCGTCGACAAGGTGGTCGGGGCCGCAGCCCTCGCCGGGATCGAGCGTTCCCGCTGCGTGCTCGGCTGCACCGGCCGGCAGCCCATGGGGATGGTGAAGAAGGTCGCGAATGCCGGGATTCCGATCCTGATCTCGCGCGCCGCCTCGACCGACCAGGGGATCGCCACCGCGGCGGCGGCGGGGGTTACCCTGGTATGCTTCTCGCGGGGGGACCGGTTCACGGTCTACACGCATCCCGAGCGGATCGACGGGTTCGCGACCTGACCGACCACGGCGCGGGCTCAGGGTGGCGAAGACTCGTCCTCGAAGAGCCGATCGACGCCGAGGAGGACGTTGATCCACCTGGTCTCTTCGCTCACCTGAACCAGGATCAACAGCATCAGCATCAGGGGCACGGCGAAGAGCATGCCGAGCACTCCCAGGAGCCAGCCGAAGACGATCACCGCGATCACGACGAGGAGGGGTGGGATCTCGAAGGCCCGCGAGGCGAAGTACGAGAAGACCGGGTTCTCGACGATCAGGTTCAGTACGACCACGAGTGCGATCACCCCCAGCGCCCCGGGCAGGCCGTACTGGATCCAGGCGAAGAGGACGGCCGGGATGGCGGCGGCGATCAGGCCCAGGTAGGGGATGTAGCCGAGGAGAAAGGTGAGGGTCCCCCAGAGCACGGCCCCGTTCACACCCATCGCCAGGAGGACGCCTGAGAAGAGCACGCCGTGGACGAGGTTCGTCTCGGTCCGGACCACCATGAAGTCCATCACGAACCCGCTCATCCGGGAGGCCTGGGAGAGCGCGGCGGAGTCGGGGCCCAGGATTCGGGCGGCCCGCCCAGGGATCTTCGGGGCCTCCAGGAGCATGAAGATGGTCGTGATCATCACGAAGAAGAGCATCATCATGATCCCACTCAGGTTCGAGAGCCAGCCGAGGGTGGCCCCGGCCACAGCCCCCAGGTCGATCGACGAGAGCGACGAGTCCGGCAACGAGACGCCGAAACGGTCGAGGAAGCCGAGCGCCGTCTCGAGCCGCTGGTCGAGCTCGGCCTGGAACGTCCCGATGTCGGTGACCAGCACCTCGAGCGCGTAGAACAGGAGGAATACGAGCCCGAGCACCAGGAGGAACGCGGCGAAGGAGACGACCGCGACGGCGACGGGGTGCCCGAGCCCCCGCCGCTGGAGCACGCCGACCGCGGGAAGGGCGAGCAGGGTGAGTATGAACGATACCACGAAGACCGTGACAACCTCGGCGGTCATACGGACCCCGAGGGCGATGACGAGCAGCAGCGCCAGGACCAGCAGGACCTGGAGAGAGCCCGCGACTCGGGCCGGCGCGTTCATACCGTCCCGGTTTGTCTCGGGGAGAGACAAAGGTTCCCGGGGAGGTTGCCCGTCGAGAAAGGGGGCGACGGCGGCTCGCCCGGTAGAAGGTAGGCCGGACTCGGACGACTGGGGGGGTGCGGCCATGGAGGTGCCCGTACCAACGAGGGGTCGTTACGTTGGCCTCAAGCCGCTTCTGGATCGTCCTCGAAGAGGCCGAAGCGGTTCCCCTCCGTGTCCAGGCAGACGGCGAGCCACCCGAACCCGGGGATGGGTGTCTGGGGCATGAGGACAGCACCGCCGAGCGCGGTGACCAGCTCGAGGTATTCCGTGACCGAGGGCACACCCACGTAATTCGTGATCTGCTGGCCGCTCTCACCCCGCGGGCCCATGCCTCCGGCGACGCCCGGCGAACCGTTTTCGGCCGTGGTCTCGATACGGTTGTACTCGTACGGGCCACCGTACGATGTGAAGGTCCAGCCAAATAGTGAACCGTAGAACCCCTGTGCCCTCTCGATGTCGTCGGCAGGCACGTCGAAGTGAACGATGGTCGGCATGTGCAGACCTCCGCACCCTGCGTTATCAAACTATCCCCTGCCCGACAGGCCTCGGACCCCCGGGGGCAGGAGAGGTGCTGAGGACGGGTTCCCCGCCGGGGGAGGGAGGCGTAAAACGAGCGTCCCGGCGGGGGCGGCACCGTACGGGGCCGGGGACCGAGGTAATGGCAGGGGTCCCGTGCCGCGCGGGGACGGTAGTCGCCGGGCAGAGAGGGCGGGGGGTGAACGTTCAAGAGCCAGGAGCGTGAGGTACCATACTGGAAACAGGATGACGGAGACCGATGGCAAGTCAGCGCTCCTGCTGCTCGGGTGTCCGCAGGTGCCGGTCCAGACGAGTGTCGCGATCCACCTCTGCGAGCAGCTCCGGCAACGGGGTATCGAGCCGGTGATCGCCGGAACCGGCTCGGCGAGGAGGCTGATCGAGGTAGCAGACCCGAGGCGGCACTACATCGGCGAGGTCATCGACCTCGACGATTGCATCGACGAAATCGCGGAGAAGAAGCGCGACTTCGACTACGCCTTCGTCTTCATCCACAACGACGGCGGTGTCAGTTATGCCGGCACGCTCTCGGCGATCTCGGGAGCACGGCTCTTCGGGATCGTCTACGGCGAGCACGCGGACGAGACGGTTGCCTCGATCACGTTCCCATGCGAGGTTGTCGCGACGAAGGCGACGCACAACCCGATGCCCGTGGTTGTCAAACTCGGAAAGGTGCTCCCATGAGCTGCATTGACCAGATCGAGTACGAGATCATCCTCTCCGGGGCCTCGTTCCGGGAGGGCGCCGAGTACATCAGGAAGCACTTCGGGGAACACTACGAGGTCGATCCCGGCTACAGGCTCTTCGACGCGCACCTGATCGGTGTGCCGCCGGTCGTCCTGGGGGTCGATGCCGAGGACGTGATCTTCCCGTATACGAAGCCCTGCCGCGGCACCTTCCTGCTGCGGGCGCGGGGCCCGGAGGAGATCGCCCGGCTCCGGGCCCGGAAGAAGTGACGGTGAGCAGGAGAGGTGCCGGTTCGGGCGGACGTTCCCCTTTCCCACGCCAGCAGGTCGACGAGAGGATGGTCCCAGGAGCGACAGGGCGCTGCCGGCACGCGCGACGGGAAACCTGCCCGGGATCTCCTCCTGTGACCCCCGCCGCCCCCTGGAGTTGCGACCGCGCACCCAGGGCTCCGGCTGCGCACCCCTTCCGTGGAGAGAGTGTAAGCCGGCGATCCCGGGCTCTCCCGGCGCAGGGAGTTCTTCGCTGCGCCCCGTCGACGGCACGCGCGCGCGATCCAAGGCAGGGACGGCTGCCCCGGGGGCCGCGGCGGCGGAATACCGGACGCGGAGGCTGCAGGAGGACAGGCCTCACCGTTACGCCGACCTTCCAATCGGGAACCGCTACCCGGGCGATCACCCGTCCGCCCGGGCCGGAGAGTGATTAGCCGTGAACCACCGCCGGCAGCCAGAGGAGAGGGGCAGGGCGTCCGACATGAACTCCGCCGGGTTGGAGGCCCTCCGCCGGGTGATCGAGAGGATCGGCCCGGCCCTCGTCTCGTTCTCTGGGGGGGTGGACTCGACCCTGCTCGCCGTGGTCTCCCGCGACGTTCTCGGCGACGGGATGTCCTGTGCCTTCCTGGACGGCCCTCTGGTCCCGCGCGTGGACGCGGCGGCGGCGCGCGAGATCGCCCGGAGGTTAGACCTGCCGATCGTCGTGATCCCGTTCGACCCGCTCGAAGACCCCGTGATCCGCGCCAACCCGGCTGACAGGTGCTATCGCTGCAAGGAGGCCGCCGTCCGACTCCTGCGACGCGAGGCGGGGGCCCGCGGTTACGCGAGGATCGTCGACGGGGTCAACACTTCTGACCTCGGGATGCGCCGGCCCGGGATCCTGGCGAGCACCAGGGGCGGTGTCGAGCACCCCTTCGTCGTGGCGGGCATCGGGAAGGAGCAGGTGAGGGGGATCTCCCGCTTTCTCGGTCTCGATGTCTGGGACAAGCCGTCTTCGGCGTGCCTCGCCTCGCGGATACCGTACGGGGAGCCCCTGGAGCCGGGCGTCCTCTCGAGAGTCGAGCGGGCCGAGGACGCGCTCCGGGGGCTGGGATTCCCCTCGCCGCGGGTCCGCGCCCACGGCCCGCTCGCGCGGGTCGAGGTTCCGGGGTCCGAGCTCGCCCGAGCGGTGCTCCGTGCCACGGACATTGTCTCTGCCCTGAAGACCGTGGGGTTCGCCTACGCGACCCTCGACCTCGCGGGCTATCGTTCCGGCGCGATGGACGAGGTGCTCGGGAACGACGGCGGCTGACCGTCCCGGAGCGTAGACACGGGGTTCGATTCCTTCACGCCCGGTTGCGGCGACGATGCTCCGCCCCGGACGAGCGCACGCCGGCGTTCAACCGGGCGTCATCCCGGCGCAGATCGGGCACCCTCCCCGGGGGGCGACGGGGACCTCCTCGGCACGTCCGGCGAGTCCGTCCCAGAGCAGGAGCCGCCCGGTAAGGAGGTCCCCCTCTCCGGTCAGGTACTTGATCACCTCGGTGGCCTGGATGCAGCCGACGATACCGGTCGTGGCCCCGATCGCGGGGATGTCCCGCCCGGGCGGGACGCACGGGAAGAGGCAGGCGAGGCAGGGGCCCCGTCCCCGGACGCAGGTGGTTGCCTGGCCGTGAAAGCCCCGGATCGCGCCGTGGAAGAGCGGGATCCCGAGACGATGGGCGTCGCGGTTCAGCACGAACCGCGTCGGGTAGTTGTCGACCGCGTCCACGATCCCGTGCGCGTTTCCGATCAGCCCGGAAACGTTCCCGTCGGTGATCCTGGAGCCGATCCCCTCGACGCGGATCGCGGGGTTGAGTGCGCGGAGGGTCTCGACCCCGGAATCTACCTTGAGCCGCCCGATGTCGGCCTCTGTGTGGAGGATCTGCCGGTTCAGGTTCGTCTGATCGACCGTGTCGTGATCGATCAGGGTCAAGCGCCCGACGCCGGCGACTGCGAGGTAGATCGCGACCGGGGACCCGAGCCCCCCGGCCCCCGCGATCACGATGTGGGCACTCGCGAGCCGCTCCTGCCCCGCCTCCCCGATGCTGGGGAGCTGGCGGGCGTACCGTTCGCGCCCTGAAGGGGGCCGTTCCGCGGGCACCTCAGCACCCCCCGGAGCGGGTCGCCGGGGACCGTTGGCCGCAGGGCGGTGCCGGGCCGGCGGCTCCGCGGGACATGAGGCAGCCCATGTACCAAGGATCTCTACGTGGGGGGCTGATAAAGGTTCCAATGGCCGCCCGGAAATGACGGCGAGCCGACCCCTTCGACACGGCGAGGGCCACACCGGCGGCCAGGAACGCGGTCCCGGTCCAGGGGGAGCCCGACAGCGTCTAGGTGCAGCCCGGCGCCGGGTGGGCGGGGCGGGGGCACGCCCGCAGGACGGTCGTTTTCGCACCGCCTGCTCTGAACCATCACATTTTGAGCTCTCCGATCCCAGTACCAGGAGCACGTGCAGAACATCGACCTGATCCTCACCCTGACCGGGGGGTTCGCTGCCGCCCTGATCTTCGGCTACATCACGCACCGGCTCGGTCTCTCGCCGATCGTCGGCTACCTGCTGGCCGGCATCGCCATCGGGCCGTTCACGCCGGGATTCATCGCCGACACGGGCCTCGCCGAACAGCTCGCGGAGATCGGGGTCATCCTTCTGATGTTCGGCGTCGGGCTCCAGTTTCATGTCAAGGAGTTCCTAGAGGTCTGGCGGGTCGCCGTGCCCGGGGCCGTCCTGCAGAGCCTGACCGCGACGGTGCTCGGCGCGGTGGTGATGCACGAGCTCGGCTGGTCGTGGTCCGCCGGGATCGTATTCGGGCTGGCCATCTCGGTCGCGAGCACGGTCGTGCTGACCCGCGTCCTCTCGGACAACAACGATCTGCACACGCCCATCGGCCACATCTCCGTCGGCTGGCTGGTGATGGAGGACCTCTTCACCGTCTTCGTCCTCGTCCTGCTCCCGGCCGTCTTCGGAGCGGGAGACCCCACCCCCGCCGGCCTCCTGGCGGCGACGGGCCTGGCGGCCGTCAAGATCGTGGTGCTCGGGCTCTTCGCGTTCGCCGTCGGGGGACGGGTGCTGCCCATCATCCTGAAACAGATCGCGGATACGAGCTCGCGCGAGCTCTTCACCCTTTCGGTGCTGGCGATCGGCCTCGGCATCGCCGTCGGGTCGTCCCTGCTCTTCGACGTCTCCATGGCGCTCGGCGCGTTCCTCGCAGGGATGGTCGTCGGCCGCTCAGACTTCAGCCTGCGCGCGGCGACCGAGGCCCTGCCCTTCCGGGACGCGTTCGCCGTGCTCTTCTTCGTCTCGGTGGGCATGCTCTTCGACTGGCACACGCTGATCGCGTCGCCCCTTCTGGTGGTAGCCGCTCTCGCGGTCATCCTGATCGGCAAGCCGCTCGCCGCCCTGGCCCTGGTAATCCTCATGCGCTACCCCCTGCGAGTGGCCCTCTCGGTCGCGCTCGTGCTCGCGCAGGTGGGCGAGTTCACGTTCATCCTCGGCACGATGGGGCGGGAACTCGGGATACTCCCCGTGGAGGCCTCGAACATCCTGGTGGCCGTGGCCATCATCTCGATCACCCTGAACCCCCTCCTGTACCGGGGCAATGTCGGCATCGAACGATGGCTCGAGCGGCGCACGCCGCGCCTAGCCCGGCGGATCCGGAACCACGCCACCGGCGCCGCGGGGGAGATCCCCGTCCCGCCCCTGGAGGCGTCGGGCCGGCTGCCCGCTATCGTCGTCGGCTACGGCCCCGTGGGGCAGACCGTGGTCCGGCTCCTCGGCGAGAACAACATCCATGTCACGGTCGTGGAGCTGAACGTCGGCACCGTGCAGACCCTGCGGGACAAGGGGATCCGGGCGATCTACGGCGATGCTACGCGGATCGATACACTGGAGGAGGCCGGCGCCCGCGAGGCGAACGTCCTGGTGCTCACCACGCCGAAGATCCAGGCCTGCCACGAGATCGTCCTGCGGGTCCGGGAGCTCAACCCCGGGATCCGGGTGATCGCCCGAACCGAGTACCTGCAGGAGTGCGGTGCCCTCTGCGACGCGGGAGCCGACCGCGTTATCTCGGACGAAGTCGAGGTGGCCCTTGCCGTCACCGAGTACATCCTGCAGCAGTTCGGCGCCACGCCTGACCAGATCGACCGCGAGCACGTACGCGTGCGCGACACCCTCTTCTGCAGGACCGTGCCTGCAGACGACGGCCCTCGGTGACCCGGGCGATCATTGCGCGGGTTTCGCCTCCACGAACTCGGGGTGCTCGGCGAGGAACGCCGTTTCTTTCGCGGCCATCTCTTCGGGCGCGAGCTCCGCCTTCATGCAGATCGCGAGGTGCGGGACGAACCGGCCGCACGCGAAATGGCCGCAGTCGTCCTCGCGCCTGCAGGAACCGTAGGTGCCCTGCTCGAGGTCGTGATAGACGAGCGGATGCCCTGCCCGTCCCGCCTCCTCTTTCGCCGACTTCCAGGAGTCTGCCATGTGCCAGCGAAGGGGAGGCTGGATTATAAAGGTGACTGAGAGGGGAGGGAGGCGCCCTGCCCGGCAGCGATCCCGATCGGGCTGAGAAGCCGGACGGAGCCACGGCGACCAGGATGCAGCCAGCGTTCGCGGTTTGACGGGGAGCGCGATCACGGCCCCTGGACCATGACCGGGAGGCCAGCGTGGCGAGCCGGGGCAGGAACTCGCTGCCGATCAGGCGCATCGTCCCGTTCGTACCCCGGCGCCCCCCGGCAGAATCGTCTCTCCACGGCGCTCATGATCGCGCCAGGCGTGGGAGACGGGAAGAGCCCGCGCAGGATCGGGCCTCCACCCGGGCTCGAGAGGGGGCGGTTGCCCGGTTGCCGCATCCGCCAGCTACTTGTAATGGTGAATATATATTCATAATCGAGGCACAGAAGATGCCAGGATTTGACCAGACAGGACCGGCCGGGTATGGACCCGGAACGGGAAGGGGTCTCGGCCCGTGCGGATCGGGCAGGGCCTACGGAAGAGGAATGACCCGTGCGAGAGGCTTCAGACAGGGATCCGGCGGGGGCTTCGGAAGGGGTTTTTGCTGGTACAACATTCCGGCCGAACCCCTGAGCGACGAGGCGCAGAAGGAACTGCTCGAGGCGGAGCTCAGGAGGATCGAGGCAGAGAAGATTGAAATCCAGCGCAGGCTCAACGATCTTGCGTAATGCCCCGCCGCAGACGATGCAGGAGGATCGGCTTCCAGCCGTCCTTCACGTCGTTCGCACCCACCGGAGTGGGAACGCCTGCCCCGGACGTGATCATCCTCACGGTCGACGAGTACGAGGCCGTGAGACTCAAGGATTTTGAAGGACTCGACCAGCGCGAATGCGCCGCGAGGATGGAGATCTCGCAGCCGACGTTCCATCGCCTGATCGTCTCGGCACGCAGAAAGGTGGCCGACGCGCTGACACACGGGAAGGCCATCAGGATCGAGGGAGGCCATTTTCGGCTCTGACCCCCGGGGCCGAAGACGATCGGCGCGCCCGGGCTCTCCCGCACGCCGGTGCGGGGGCAAACACGGTGCGTCTCCTGATTCCAGATCCTCTTTTTCGGGCCCCCTGAACGGGTTTCGCGACGAACGAAATTGAAGGTGGCTGTCCCGACCGGGAGGTTGCCGCCGCGGTCGCCCGTCGTCTCGAAGAAATCGGGCGATTACGAATACACGCCCGGAAAGCGGTGCCTGAATTCTCGCCCGTCTCCGGGAACAGAGGAGGTGGAGGGGAGATCAGGCAGAGGTGGTTTTACGCTCCTCCTCGGTGAGGAGTTCGAGCACCTCGGCGGTCGGCCCCATCTTGATGATCTTGCCGCCGCGCATCAGCGCGAGCCGGTCGCAGATGTCCTGGACGAAGTCCATGTCGTGGGAGACGACGA
>JAAYEG010000018.1 GCA_012728895.1 Methanospirillum sp.
GGCGGCGACAGACGAGACATCCTCGCCACGGTGATAGGAAGAGACAATCGCTTCGGGATCGTCAGCCGCCAGCTTCTGCATACACCCCGTCTCATCGGGTGTCAAGTAATTATGAGATCCTACACTTTCATGCACCCTGTCGAGGAGGCTCGAATTCATCTCACTCGCACGACCACCTCTCTGCACGCCCGGAGATCCGTTCCACGGGCAATCGTCGGTCCACGCCCGTTTCCGACGAACGCCTCGCCCCGGCGAGCCGTGGTGGGTGCCCCTGTACCCCCCGGCGGGGGTCGGGGAGCGCGTGGACGGTTGGTCTCTCCGGGGGTCACGCCCCCGGTCGGCCGGAAGACGCGGACCGCGGCAGGGCGCCGGCACCGCGATGGTCGCCGGGTTCGGCGCGGACCGGCGGGGGTCCTCCAGGATATGGGCCGGGCGCGATCGTCGGGAGAGGCGAGAGGCCGGATGACGGGGTCTCGGGGCCCGTCGCTAACACCTCCCGGGCCCCCGGTCGGGAGGTCGTGAGGCTCCGAGCCTCCCGCCCGCAGGGAGACGGGACTCCCGCGTGCGCTGGGGAGGGACGGGACATCGAACGGCGCCCCTGCCAACCGGCCGGACGGCGTCGAGCCGGGAGATCCCCGCGATCCGACCGGGGAGAGCCCCGTGAGCCCGAACAGCCGGGGAGTCCGGCAGGGCCGCTCTGATCCGGAGCCGTGAAGAGTGGCGATGACGGGCGCGGGTCGCTCCGTCCGTCCGGGGAAAGAGGGGACTCGGGATCTCCGGGTGCCGGCGTCCGCCCACACCCTGGCCTGCCATGTCTCCAGGGGTTTCATCATGGTGCCGGGCCCACCCCCGGGGGCCCGTGCAGCGCCCGGGACGGGTCCCGGAGAAGGACATCCCGCCGGGGGGCTCCGGTGAACCCCGGGCGGCGGCATCGTCCGCGCACGCCCCGGGAAGGGTCGGAAGGGGAGAGCGGCCGGCTTTTGCGGAGGCCGAGCCATCTCCGGCAGGAGAACGGGATCGCCGCGCGTGCGGAAAAGGACTGGGAAAGCGCGGGGAAAAACCGGTCGAACGGTCAGTGGACGTGGTTCTTTTTCACGTCGTTGTCCGTCAGCCCGAACCGGCAGCCGATCCGGGCCGAGAGGACCTCCTGGAAGAAGTAGGCGGCCAGCTCGAAGTCTCCCCCGCCGTACAGGAACTCGGGTTTCGGATCGGCCATCGCGGGCAGCCCGATCGCGAGATCGCCGTCCCGGACGAGGAACCCCTCCCCTCCGCGGACGACCGGGTCGGCGGTCACGAACGCGCAGACGACGCCCAGCTCGCGGGCGTGGCGGACGTACTCGAGCAGCTCGAACCTTTTGCCCTCCCGCGAGAATGAGATCAGGAGGTCCCCCGCACGGAACGGGTTCCTGACCTGGTCGTTGGCCCACCAGGTGTCCGGCATCTTCCGCTGGAAGTGCCTGAGCCGGATCGCGAGCGAGGCGGCGGCATGCGCGCTCCGGCCGAAACCGTAGCAGTGGATTGCATTCGCGCTCGCCATGGCCCCGCCGAGGGCGTCGATCGTCGAGGCCTGCCGCTCGAGTGCGCGTCCCACGCGCACACAGTACTCGGCGTAGGCTGCGGAGAGGGCGTCGATCGACCCGGGCGGATAGGCGTCGGTCATATGATCAGGAGGTCTATCGCTGGCTTGAAAAAGACAGGGCCTGCCCTGTCCCGGCGCATGCCGGCCCGCCCCTCTCCGCCCGGGGGCGTCCGGGGCCACGCCCCGCTGGCTTCCCGCCGTGGGGAACGGGGGGGTCACCCATCCAGCGGGCTCGTGATGATGCCATGGGTCTCGCAGGGGGCGCACTTCGCGAGCTTCTCGTCGATGATCCGGTACGCATTCGCGAGGACCGAGGAGTTCGAGATGAGCCCCGCGACGAGAACGGTCTCGAGGATCTCCTCGCGGCTCGCTCCCATCTTGAGCGCTGCCTGCATGTGGTACCCGGTGCAGTGGGGACATTTCAGCGCCGCGCCGACAGCGAGGCAGATCAGCTCGACGTGCTTGGGCTCCAGGGTCGAGGTGTGGGTCACCGCGTCCTTGTATAGCAGGTGGGACACCAGCACCTCCGGCCTCTCGGCCATCCTCTGGAAGATCAGGGGAATCTTCCCGTAATCTGCCTCGATCGCCTTCATCCACTCGGCGCAGGCCTCGTCTGTCCCGGACTGCACGATCCGGGAGAGCTCCTCTTCGAACGACATCATGCCACGGGTCTCCGGAGAAAGAGAAGCGTCGTCCGCGACGGCTAGACGACGATGTCCGTCTCCGAGGAGGGTTTGATCCGGACGAGGATATAGTCGCGCATCCGGGACGGGAGGACATCGGCGATCCTCCCGATCGTGATACCCTCCTCGATCTCCGCCGAGCGGACCCGGTCCGCGAACTCCGCGTACGGGAGCTTCACGCGGAGGCCCGCGATCTGGACCGTGATCGGGGTCGGGCTGGTCACCGCGAGCACCTCGGGGATCTGCTCCTGGATCACGGTCATCAGCCGCGCCGGCGAGCCGGAGAGCGGGTCCTTGGCGATCTCCTCCCGGCGCTCGTCCAGGACGCGGACGATCTCGGCCACGATCGCGTCGAGCCGGGAGAGCTCGTCGGCCTCCTTGGTCCGGTGCATGAACCGTCCGACGTCGCCGACGTAGCCGGCGACGGGCGGGTCGATCGCCGTCCGGAGGACCTCGGTCGATGGCTTGCCGGTCAGCACGATCGGGACGTCGATGCCGCGCCGGAGCGCCTCCATCTTCCTGACGATGCAGTGCTCGAAGTTCCCGAGCAGGAAGACCGCGCAGTCGTGCTCGTTGATGATCTCCCGCTCCTCCGCGGAGGTCTGTGCCACCCGCTTCCCGTACCCCCGGGCGAGCCCGATCATGTTCGACTTCGCCCCGAGCCGGCGGATGTACTCGGCGATGTCGCAGGCCGGATGGGGCAGGTGGTGGATCGAGAGCGACGGGGTGACGACCGCGATCTCCGTCCCGACGAGCGGCGAGCGCTCGACCTCGCCCCCGAGGGGCTTCCCGACCCGCTCGATCAGGGGGATGTCGTCGCGCGGCACCAGGCAGAGCAGGACGACCTCCGTGGCGAGCACATGCTTCTGGATCACGTACCCGCCCAGGTCCGCGATCAGGTCGATGATCTCGTCGTGCCGGTAGACCCCGCCCTTGTAGGTGATCGGGACCAGGATCATAGCTGCTCCCCCATCCTCTCGAAGAGGGCCCGTATCCGCCCGGAGAGGTCGTCGGGCAGGGTGTTCTCGCTCGCCGCGAACCAGAACTTCCCGTCGTCGTACCAGTACTCCCGAACCCGGAAGCCCTCGGGCGCGATCGAGAGTAGGGCGTAGATCAGGTCGCGGACCAGGCCCTCGGTCGGGTCGGTCACAACCAGCTCCTCGAGGTTGCGATCAACCGGGAGATCGGGCTCGTCAGCGATCTCGACGGACCACCGGTCCGGCTGCTCGACGCGGTTCTTGCCGTAGGTCTCCCAGAGTCGGTTCAGGAGGGCCGCGAGGTGCGTCTCCTCGTTGATCCCGAGCTTCACTTTGCCGGGCTCGAAGGTCACCTCCGCGAAGTCGCGGAGCCGGACGAGCGGCGGGAGCCTTCCGAGCTTCCCCACCGCGATGAAGATCGGGTACTCGGGGTCGATCCAGATGTGGAGCTTCGCAATCGCCTTGACCAGGGTGTGATCGAGCAGGACATCGTTCGCGATGTCGATGTAGGATTGAACGCCCCCTGCCTCGGGGGACTCGATGACAAAGTGGTCGATGGGCATGGCTCACCCCTTCCTGACGAAGCCCGAGGCCAGCAGCGCCGAACCGACCGCGCCGATGAACTGCGAGTGGGGCGGGACCAGGATCTCGGTCTGAAGGAGCTCACCCATCGCGTGGACGAGCCCCGAGATCAGCGAGGTCCCGCCGACCATGATCACCGGCTCCCGGATGTCGACCTCCTGGAGCTGCTGCTCGTAGACCTGCTCGGCGACCGAGTGACAGGCGGCGGCGGCGACGTCCTCGGGACTGTTGCCTGCCGCGAGGGCGTTCACGAGCGACTGCGTCCCGAAGACGATGCAGTAGGAGTTCATGGAGACGTTCCCGCCCATGCCCTTCATCGCGAGAGGACCGAGCTCCGTGATGTCGACACCGAGCCGCTTCGAGGTCATCTCGAGGAACCGCCCCGAGGCCCCAGCGCAGATCCCGCCCATTGTGAAGACCCCCGGGATGCCGTCCTGGACCGTGATCGCCTTATTGTCCATCCCCCCGATGTCGATCACGGTCGCGAACCCGTGCTGCCGGTCCGCCAGGAAGACCGCGCCCTTGGAGTTGACCGTCAGCTCCTCCTGGATCAGGTCGGCACCGATCGCGTTGCCGAGCAGGAAGCGTCCGTACCCGGTCACCCCGACGGCCTCGATCTCGGACCGGCGCACCCCGGACTCCGCGAGCGCCAGCTCGATCACCTCGTCGGCCGACTGCTGGACCTGGGTCGTCGGGCGCCACCCGGTCCCGATTACCTCGTTGTCCTTCATGATGATGGCCTTCGTGGTCGCCGAGCCCGAGTCGAGGCCCATCGTGAGCCCCTCCTGCCTCTCGCGGGCGAGCAGGGCGCGGCGGCGGGCGATCGTGACCAGGGCCTCCATCCGGGTCAGCAGGGTGCCGGCGGTGGTCCGCTCCGTGAACGAGTACGAGACGACGGGCAGGCGGGACTGCTCGTGGATGTACCGCCGGAGCTCGTTCCGGACGATCGCGGCCTCCGCGCAGCGGAAACAGGTCGCCACGAAGACCGCGTCGGCCTCGGTCCGCCCGGCGACCAGGGCCTCGGCCCGGGCGATCATCAGCCGCAGGTCGGCCGAGTGGACGTCGAGCCCGAAGCCCTTCCCCGCCGCCCTGACGTCGGCGAGGGTCACGTCGGGGTAGAATACCTCGGCCTCGACCTGGCGCGCGGCCTCGTAGATCTCGGGCATCACCCCGGAGTACTCGGTCCCGCACCCGAGCAGGGCGATCCGGACGGGGACGCTCATGCCGGGGCACCCCCGGGCAGTCCCTCGAGGAACTCGCGGATGGATGCCACGAACCGGATCCCCTCCTCGTCGGACCGGGGGTAGTCGAGCTCGAGGAGCGGGATGCCGCGCTGGTGGAGCAGGAACTGGACCAGCTCGTTCGTGCGGGCGCAGCCCATGCACCCGAAAGCGAGGTCGGCGTCGCGGATAATGATCCCCGCCTCGGCCTCCTCGATCTGCGGGCCGTGGAGGGACATCCGGCCACGGACCCCCGAGGGGACCTCGACGGCGGCGAACCGGAGCCCCTTCTTCGGGTCCTCGGGTGTGATCTGGAGCGGGGGGGAATCGAGCCCGGGGGCCTGGACCTTCTCGCGGACGGCGAGGGCCGAGCCGAGCGGGCGGTGCCCGAACCGGGCGACAAGATCGGAGAGGATCAGGCTCGTTCCCGGGTAGATGTATACCTTGGCCATTTCAGGACTCCTCGATGATCGCGGAGAGGCGCTCCACGGAGAGCGGCTCGTCGTTCTCTTTCGGCTTCGCTCGGAGCAGGTCCGCCTTCTTCGGGTCGCGGAGGGCCCGGAGGCCGGACGAGATGTAGCGGACGAGCCGCATCTCGTTCTCGTGCCCGTAGAAGCCGGGGCGGGCGCCCCCGAGGTTGGCTCGGCAGCGCCGTTCGTCCCCCGGCGGAAACCCCCGGTCCTTGACGAATATCCGGTCGGGGTCGAGCTCCCGGATCCCGGCGACCAGCCTCTCGACCTCGTCCTCGGGGCCGTTGATCATGAGACCGAAGCAGGTCTCCTTGATCTGGACCCCCGGGGCGATCTCGTACGCCCTGAGCGCCAGGTCGGCGGCGGTCAGCTCGGGCGAGTCGATGAAGACGTACTTCGTGGCGCTGCCGGGGGCAACACCCGCACGGTGGGCGGGCGCGCCGCCCGCCGCGACCGCCTCGCTCACGGCCGCACCTCTCTGATGTACACGTTCTTTCCTACCTTCATGTGTTTCAGCTTCGCGGTATCGATCACGGTCCCGACCAGGTTGGTCCCCTCGAACGGTTCGGAGGTCGGGCCGAACTCGGGGCTCGGAGAGAGCCGCATCCCGACCATCCCCCTCCCTTTCCGGGCGTCGTTGGTGATGGCGAGGGCGTTCCCGGGGCTCTCGCCGACAGGCGGGTTCTCGGGGGTGAGCCGGACATCGCGCGGGATCTTCGGCTTGAAGAGGTAGACGTCCTCAAACGTGAAGAAGAACGGGAGGATCCCGATGGCATGGGCCTTTAGCCCCGTGATCTCCCGGAAAACGGCGACCGAGAGCGGGGCGGCGGACTCGTCGAGCCGGATGTCGACCACCTCGGAGAACGGGACGGTCGTCACGCTGACCGTGCCGGCGGCGAGGACATCGAGGGTGGTCCCCGGCTCCTGGGCCACCACGACCCTGTCCGGCCCGGCCCGGTCGACCTCGAAGGCAATCTTCCGCTCCTCGGCGATCCGGGAGGCGGCCTCAAGCGGGAGCCCGAGCAGGTCGAACCGGGACGGCTCGACCACGACTGCGAGCCGGTCCCCCTCCCGGGCCAGCTTCACCAGCTCGAGCCCGTGGCCGACGCGGCCGACGATGGTGTGGTGCGGCGAGGACGGGACGTCCTCGCGGTAGATGTAGACGCAGCCCCGCCGCTCGCCCTGGGTCCTGATCGTGACGACCCCCTCCCGCCGTCCCCGGGTCTCCTCGGGGGGCACCGGGGTGCCGGCGAGCCGCTCCTCGGTGATGTGGGTCGAGGCGGTTCGGGTTACCAGGAACTCCCCGGGCTCGAGTGCCAGCAGGAGGTGCTCGACCGAGGCCGCTGTCGCCGTATCGATCCCTGCGACGTCGTAGCCCTCGGCCCGGATCCCGATCCGGGTCACGACCTCCATCCCGTCCTCGACCGCGATGGACCGGTCGGCGGTGGTGTACGAACGGGTCGTGTCGGCCCACGAGAGGACCGGTTGGAGCGCCTCGACCCGGGCGTCGGCGGCGAGGCGGTCCATGACCGCGCGGCCGGCGACCACGGTCCCGATCACGCCACCGTCCGCGCCGGCGCCGTAGTCGGCCGAGTGCCGGGCCCGGGCCAGGATCAGGAACGAGCGGGACGGGTCGTACCCGCCGCACCCCAGGATAACGTCGCCGCGCCGGTACTGGTGGGGCGTCCGGGCCGGATCGAGCGTGCTCGGGAACGGTCCGAACGCGACCGAGGACCGGTCCGCCCACTGGACTCCCGTCCCCGTGAGCGCCTCGGCACCGGGGAACCGCTCGCCGGGTTCGACCTCGATCGTCACCTCTCCCGTGGACGTCGCGAGCCGGACGTTCGCCGTCTCGGCGGCCTCGACCCGCGACGGGCGGATCACGCCGACTGAGAACCGCGGGTCCAGGTCCGTGCAGATCTCCGCGAGCGTCGTGCCGTCGGGAACCTCTCGCTCAACGGCGTCTAGCTGGATTCTCTGCATCGGACCCTCAGGAAGGGGACTCGGTGGCCATAACCCTGCGCTCCTCCTCGGTGAGGAGTTCGAGCACCTCGGCGGTCGGCCCCATCTTGATGATCTTGCCGCCGCGCATCAGCGCGAGCCGGTCGCAGATGTCCTGGACGAAGTCCATGTCGTGGGAGACGACGA
>JAAYEG010000019.1 GCA_012728895.1 Methanospirillum sp.
CGGGCGGCGACAGACGAGACATCCTCGCCACGGTGATAGGAAGAGACAATCGCTTCGGGATCGTCAGCCGCCAGCTTCTGCATACACCCCGTCTCATCGGGTGTCAAGTAATTATGAGATCCTACAGAAACGGTTCTCGCGTGCCGAGTCCCGTGTTGATCTCGCTCGCCCGCCCATCCCTGTCCGCACCAGCTCGGACGTTCCGGGGGCTGTCGTAGAAAACTGACCGTCCCTGGATTCGCACCGCCCCTCCCGGCACGGGGCGGGCTCCGATTCTGCTGGTCGGTGAGGTCGTACGATCTGAAGCCGGACGACAGAGACCCGTCGCCCAACCCGAAGAAGGGTTCGATCGTCCCGTTTGCCTGGTACGGCTCCGTCCAGCCGCGATATCTGGAACGCAGCAGAGCGCGGGAGACCGTCCGATGGCGGGGGGTACCTGTAATCTGGTTCGAGACGGACAGGCGCCCGCCAACCGCCTAGATCTCGCCTGTGAAACCCCCCGCGCACCTACCCCGTCGCGAACACCATGATGTACGGCGGGATCGCCCCGGACCGGACGGCGGGTCGTGGACCAGTCGGTCTCCCAGGCAGGCGATCGATCCCGGGACGTCCCCCTCGAAGAGAAACGCTCTCCCCCCCGTCCTGCGGGGGTGTCATCGCGGTCTGCCGATCGGACCGGATCCCGCCGTTCGTGGCTATCCGGCACATCTTCTCCTTGCCGCCCCTCCGTTCGCGCAGGGTGCGATGCAGCACCGATCGGAGTTTTCAGGCCCTTTGGGGCGACGCGCCGGTGATGGCTCAAGGACGGAGCCGGGCGGCACGGCGACGGGTCCGGAGCACCGAGTCCCGTGAGTCGGTCGCGCTCGCCTGCCGGGGATGCTCCGGGACCGGGGAGCGCCCGCGAACCCTGGTGCGCCGGGGTGAACCCGGGATTCTGCCCGTTGAGAATGCGCGAGCGTGCGGCGATGACGGGCACCCCCTGGCTCCCGGGAACCGTGAATCTCCACAGAGACCCCCGTCTCGCCACCTTTTTCGGCTCGCAGACCGAACCATCTCTCGATGCCCGGGGTCTACGACGCTCTCCACGGAACGCTCCAGATGACCCTCCTCCAGCGGCTCGGATGGGATGCCCTCCGCCCGCTCCAGGAGCAGACGTTCCGCGCCGCGACGAGCGGGGCGGACCTGCTGGTGATCGCCCCGACTGCCGGGGGCAAGACCGAGGCGGCGATGATCCCCGTCGTCGACCGGGCCCTCAGGGAAGGGGCGCAGGGCGTCTACTGCATCTACCTCTCGCCCCTGAAGGCGCTCATCAACGACCAGCTCGAGCGGGTCGAGGCGTTCTGCACCCCCGGACGTCTCTCCGCCGCCGCCTTCCACGGGGATATCCCGGTCTCGGAGAGGCGGCAGGATCCGGACGATGAACCCCATGTGATGTTGATCACGCCCGAGTCGCTGCAGGTCCTTCTCCAGACCGCCGCGGGCCGCCGCCGCTTTTCGCCGCTCCGGTTCGTGGTGATCGACGAGGTCCACGCCTTCGCCGGCACAGACCGGGGAGTTCAGGTCAGGGCCCTGCTGGACAGGCTGGACAGAGCCGCCGGGCGACGGGTGCAGCGGATAGGTCTCTCCGCGACGGTCGGCAACCCGGCAGACGTCCTCGCCTGGCTCTCTGGGCCGAACCGTAAACGCCAGCTGGTCGTGGTCCCGGCGAGCCCTGCCGCACGGCGATTCTCGTTCGCGCTCGAGCCGGACGAATCGCGACGGGCGGATGCGCTCGTACGGCTCGTCAGGGGACGGCGTGCTCTCGTCTTCGTCGCATCGCGGAGCCAGGTGGAGCGGCTCTCGACCCTGCTCGAAGGGCGGGTCGATGCACTGTACTGTCATCACTCCTCGGTCTCGGCGGCGGCCCGCCACAGGGCCGAACGGGCGTCCAGGGCCGGTGAGCCCTTCTGTATCGTCTGCACCTCCACTCTCGAGCTCGGGATCGACATCGGGGATCTCGACCTCGTTGTCCAGCTCGGGCCGCCGGACTCGGTGGCGTCGTTTCTCCAGAGACTCGGTCGGGCCGGCCGGCGCGGGCAGCCAGCGCGGTTCGCGTTCGTACTCGCACGACCCGCCGAGGTGGTGCTCGCGCTCGGTGCGCTCGAGGCGGCTATGCGCGGCGAGGCGGAGATAATCGAACCGCCCGCTCACCCATATCACGTCCTGGCCCAGCAACTGCTCCTCGGGCTCGCGGTGTCGCGGAGAACGAGGAGGGCGGTCCTGGTCAGCGAAACCGGTTCGCTCGGGCCTTTCCAGGCCATCCCGGAGAGCGAGCTCGAGCTCGTCGTCGACCACCTCCTCGACGGGGGGTTCATCGCAGCCGATGGGGATCTCCTGATGGTCGGCCCGGCGACGGAGACTGCGTTCGGTGGTACACATCGACGCGAGCTCTACAGCGTGCTGCGGGGTGGACGCGACTACCGGGCAGTCACGCCCGACGGCGAGGAGGTTGGGCGGCTGGATGCCCGGTTCGCGCGGTCGGATGCACCCGGAGTCTTCTCACTCGGAGGGAGGGGGTGGAGCGTGGTCGGCCGTGACGACGTGCAGAACCTGTTGATCGTCCAACCGGGCTCATCTGCGACCCGTCGGGCGTTCTGGTCGGGGCGTCCCGGGGGGGTGAGCCCCCTCGTCGCCCGATCGGCGCTCTCGATCCTCGCCGGGCGCGGGTCAGGGATCGCCCTGGACGACAGTGCGCAGGAGGCTCTCGACGCCTGCCTCGCCCGGATGCCCCGTGGGATCCAGCCGGAGGGGGTGACGGTCTTCGAGCGTGGAGACGGAGGGACGCCGGACGTTATGGTACTGACCCCGTTCGGGGCGGCGGGCAACCGCGTGGTCGGGTCGTTCCTCCGCTCGCGACTCGGGACCCGCGAATCAGTCATGCCCCTCGATCTCGGCATCCTCGTGCGACGTGCAGGCGCTCACGGCGAGGCGGGCCGGCGGGTTCACGCTGCCCTCCTCGAGATGAGGTCGGCCCCACCCGGGGATGTCGCCGCTACCCTACCCGTCGAGCCGCAGTCATCAAGGGCCTTCGGCTCTCTCGTGCCGCCCGCGCTCTTTTCCCGTATGGTCGTCCTGGACCAGCTGCGCCTGCCTAAGCTCCTGCATGACCTCTCGTCCGGCACCATCGTGCATCTTGGCGAGGACGATGGCCGAGCTCACGACGGCAGCGGTGGCGAGGATGAGGCTGTCTCCTGTCCCGGAGATCTCCGCGAGAGGTGGGAGAATCCCGGTCGCTCCGGCGAGCGAGAGAACGCCCATGAAACCGACCGCCGCCGCGAGGAGGCGGGTGATGGATAGGCCGGTCGTGTCGAGGTGTTCCGGTGCTGAGGCAGACCGCGCCACCGTGAACAGCAGCGCGAGGGTGGCGGCGCCGAAGATCCACTCCGTGAGGGAGCCGATCTCCGCCATCAGCCCCTCGACGAAGAAGTCCGGGTAATGGCCCGGTACGAACGGTCCGAGGAACGGAAAACACCACGCAATCGGGTCGCGCCACATCGCGTCGAGGAGCTGGTGCGAGAGGACGCCGAGCGCTAGAACGAAACCGGCGACCCCTCCGCGCTCCCGATGCAGGATTGCCCCGGCAGCGAGCAGGACGAACAGGAACAGGAGCGAGTGCCCGACGAGGCGGCCGTTGTCGAGGGTCTGGGTGAGCAGAAGGTGCCCGAGCGGCTTGTCCAGCAGGTCCGGGAGGAAGCCTCCAGCCAGGCCCGCCCGTCCGAGTCGGCGTTCGTCCATCCGGCCGGAGACTGCGAGACCGATCGCAGACCCGACGAAGAGGTGGCAGAAGACGAGCATCCCTGGATCAGGCGTACGCTTCGATCAGTCGCAGGTATACCGCGGTCGCTTCTTCGAGCGCTGGGACGGGGACTCGCTCGTCGACGGCGTGGATTCTCGCGAGCTCGCCGGGGCCGTACTCGACCGTGGGGAAGCCGGCGAGTCGGAGGGCACGGGCATCCGAGGCGGCCCACTGGACGATCGGGGTTGCCGGTGCACCCCTGACGGCCTGGATGGCTTCCGAGATCCTGCCGACGATCCGTGCACCGGGCGGCGTCCAGCTCGGGGACGAGCTGCTCAGGCATCTCATGGTCGCGCGAGGGGCACGGGCGGCGAGCTTCCGCGCGAGCACGACGGGGTCGCAGCCCCACGGGAGCCGGAGGTCTAACTCGAGGTCACAGTGCTCGGCCACGATGTTCGCTTTCTCCCCCCCGTCGATCCGTCCCGGGTTGAAACTGATCCGGCGCAGGATTGGCCCCGCTCCCGGAAGATCGAGAGCGGTCTCCAGTACCCGTTCGGAATCCGAGATCACTCTTGCGAGGTCGGGCCCGGGGTCGAAGACCCGCTCGTGGAGCTCCCTGACATACTCGATGAGCGCGACCGCGTCCATCACGGACGACACTCCACGGACCGGGTAGAGCGAGGCGTGCCCGGGTTCTCCAACGAATTTAAAAAGGGCACGGAGAAGTCCCTTCTGGCCGATGCAGGGCGCGCTCTCCGGGGTCGGCTCTGCGATAAGGCAATCGCAGGGGGCGATCAGCCCCCTGTCGAGCAGGTGCCGGACACCATCACCGCCGGTCTCCTCGTCGCAGACGAACGCGACACCGATTCGAGAGAGGTCGTGACCATGGGCCACCGCCTCCTCCAACCCCGCGAGCAGCGCGGCGCACCCCCCCTTCATGTCGGTCGAGCCGCGCCCGAGCACATATCCCTCGCGGATCTCGCCGGCGAACGGGTCGAAGGACCAGGTCTCCCCCAGAGCAGGGACCACGTCGAGGTGCCCGCAGAGGAGTAGGTCGGCGTTCGTCCCATTCGCGACCGTGTTCACCCTTTCACTCGTCTCCCCCGCCATCCTTGTCCGGAGACCGAGCTCATCGAGCCGGTCGCGCACGAACTCGGCGCAGTCGCGTGTGTTCCCGGGTGGATTCTCGGAGCGGATCGCGACCAGCTGGGACGCGAGGCGGGCGACGTGGCTCATGCGGTATGACCGGCGCGATACTCCTCGAAGAACCGGGCAAGAGAGCCGGTTTCCTCGTACAGCGACTTCAAGAACTCGTTGTCGAACAGCTCGTTGATGGCCAGCGTGAAGAACCCGAGCGGTAACGCGGTCGTGCTATCCGGGTCGAGGACGAGCCTGAACGACCGGTACCCGGCGGGATCCTCGTCATCGTACACCGCTCTCCAGACCGCTGGCAGGCGCTCGAACCGGTCTGGGTGATTCGCCTTAAGCCAGTTCACGAAACCACGGAAGAGCGGGCGATCTCCTTTCTTCTCCTCGTCCACCCGCCAGCGGAGGTATTCCATGCTCATGATGTTCTTGGGAGAGGCGTAGTTGTACGACATGAGCCCGAGCGTATAGTCGAGGTGTGCGCAGGCATCGATGAAAAAAAACTTGAGCACCGGGTGAAAGAGCGCGGTGTCGTGGAGCATCAGGGACTTGCCGTAGAGCGCCTGCAGCCCCCTGCGGTACTCGTTATTCTCACTCATACGGTCAGCGTGGGAGTGAGGTAGTCAAATACCTTGGTATGGGGGATCGTCCCAGGGCGTTCTCTCATCCCTTGAGGGTAAGTGCGCGTGCCCGGCGCTTTCCGGGACACGATCGGGCAGGTGGAGTCCCTCGTTCTCCTCCCGGTGCGGTTACCAGAACTTGCCGTCATCCATGAAGACAATGTGGTGCAGTCCGGGCATCCGGTGTCTTTATCACCGGGTATCCCTGGAAACCCGGACTTAATGATCGCGGGGGCGTCCCCCTGAACACCCGGGTTTTCTCACACATGGAACGGGTTCCTTCGGTATCCATGGCTTCCTGTGCTTTCAGTCTCCCCTGGCCTTCAGCCGGTATCTGAACGCCTTTACGATCGTCCCCGGGACGCCTCTGCGCGAATCGGGGGGGCTGATGAAGGGTGTCAGCACTGCGCGATACCGGGTATCCCGGACGCGTCCATCCCCCGATCGCGATAAGCACGTGCACCGGGACTGGGGTGTCGTGCGATCACGGGGTACGGCCGCTCCGCGTGAGCCCGTGTCTGGCCGATCGCCCGGTTCCGACGTTTCTCCCTGATTGAGGGTTGATGTCACGGATCGCCCGGTACATCGTCCCGTTTACCGATCCCACTGGCTTCATGCCGTATCACATCCTGTCCCGCAGAATGTCTCTCCCTGCCCATAGCTCGAGACGACGGTCACGCAGCGACGCAGTCGACATATCCAGCCGGCAGATCGGCGGGAACTTCCGGTTTACGAGACCCTCTCTCGTCAACGCTCACCGCCGACTGCGATGGCCGACCACGTGAATGATCAGCACCCGAACGTGCTCACCGGGAAAGATCGACCGAAGAGGGGGATGAGGATGGTCCGGTCTATTCGTAATTCCGGGGGTGTCCGATCGTTCGGACGCGTGTGTAGCACTGAATTCATATTCACGCGACCGCCTGTCCTGGAACCTGGCGATCCGCCACTGGGGGGATCGACCAACAGAGAAAGGTTCGTGCTCTGTATCTTCCGGAACGGCTTTGAGTTCATTCTGACGGTCGACTGTTCCGTCCGTGGTCACGCTGTCCGCGATCGAGAGGTAGACCCTCCCGGACGCGCGTTCGATCTTTCGATCTACCCGCGGGTGATCCGGCCCCGCCTCGCCACGCCGAGTGTGAGATCTTCGGGCATCAGGAGACGCTCCGAAGGCATGGTGCGGGATGGCGTTCCTCGATCTCGAGATGAACAGGGGGCCTTGTCTCTCCAGGATATCGCTCGGGACATCGTTCAGCGAAAAATCATTCATGGGCATCACTCTGGTCGCCGAAGCCGCCGAGTCAGGGACGGGAACCCGGCATGTCGTGGATCCGGCGACATCGTCCTGGACGGAAGAGCCGGCGTTACATCGCCGTCGACGGTCAACCGGCTACGCGTGGCCTTGCCGGGGCGTCGGCGCGTCCTTTTTTCTCGATCTGTGCTACCAACGTTCGTGGTTCTCTGCGTTATTTTGCGCGCCGGGCCTGCGACCGTGCAGGGGGGGGTCGAGCGGCACCGAACCGGGTTTTCACGCCCTGCGGGTGGCGATGCACAGGGAGACCCGGCGATCGACCCGGGACGGGACCACCGGGTTTCGAGGTGGGGTCACGACGGTCGGACGTGACGCTGCAGGATCTACGGGGCGTGAACCCCGGGGCAACGGGGACCAGGCTGGCCTGCCCGGGTCCAGATCCCCTGGCGAGCGGCGATGGCAATCACCCCCCGCTGTTCCCCCCGGGGAGATATCCCCGGACCGCTGCCTGCCAGAGAATGCACGCATCCTGACTTGCAGGGTGACTCGTGGGGATGAGATCCTGCAGATCTTCTCTCTTCGCCCGAACCCGTCAGCCGTCGCGACGGTGCTCGTCTCCCTGCTGTAGGTTGGCGGAATAGAAGGGGCGTGTGCCTCGATCCTCGTGCCCGCCGCACTTCGGGCTTCCTGCCCGCCCACGCTCCCGGTGCTGCCGGCGGTCGCCGTCCCCTTCCCGTTCATCTCCGCGGATCGGATCCCGCGAGCGGGAATAGATACGGAACATGCGGAAGCAACCCCGCCCGGAGGTACTATTCGCCCCGCACCTCGTGGTCATGCCGGACTCGACGCTGGTCGAGCCGTTCGATCGGAAACCTCGGTGCGAGTCTGGTGCACTCGGATCATGGCGGGGATGGCGCGTCCTCGGGCGGCGTCTCTCGCTGCACCCCAGTGCCGGTCCGAACGGCAGTCCCGCTCCCTGGCCCGTCCAGCACTCGTTGCTCGGGCGGGTGTCCCGGTTCGATCCCTCGGGGATGTATACCGGTTGGATCCGCACCTCCGCGTGCCCGATCGAAAAAATTACTGGTATTCGGGGGGTTGGGCTTCCTTCGGCAGCCCGCCCTTGAAATGCTGCTGGATCTTCGCGTAGTAGGTCCGGATGTTCTCGTTCATGGTCGGGTGGACCTTCCCGAGCGCGTTGTTGAAGTGTTCCTCCTTGATCAGCGCCCGGGAGGTCTCCGTCTCCTCGAGCGGTATCCCCGCGCTCCTGGCCAGCTTTGCTGCCTCCATCCTCTCTCTGAGCGCCGACATGCCCGCTTCGCGGGCGAGGGCCTCGATGTCCGAGCCGACGAAGCCATCGGTCCGAGCAGCGAGATCGTTCAGGAGCCTGTCGCGAGCCGGATCTTCCGCCCGCAGGCGCTTCTCGGCGAAGGCATTTCCGAGCTCCCGCCGCCGTTCGTGCAACACCAGCCCGCCCTCCGCTTCGACCGGTATCCCTTTCGCAACCGCGCGTACCTCGTCGAGTGAGACCGTCCGGTCACCGCCGAGCATCTCGACGAAACGCTCCAGTTCGGCAGCCCCGAAACCCTCGGTCAGCGCCAGCACGTCCTCCATGACCGAGCCTTCGAGCGGTTTGCCGCGCGTGTGGATCTCAAGGATCTGGCGGCGCCCCTCGAACCCGGGCTCCCCGATGTAGACGAGCCGGTCGAAACGGCCGGCGCGGAGCAGGGCCGGGTCGACGATGTCGGGTCGGTTTGTCGCGCCCATCACGACCACATCCTTGAGATCCTCGAGCCCGTCCATCTCGGTCAGGATCTGGTTGAGCACCGACTCGATCACGTGCGTCCCCGTCTCGGTGCCACGGGACGGCGCGAGGGCGTCCAGCTCGTCGAAGAAGATGATCGAGGGCGCGACCTGCCGGGCCTTGCGAAAGACCTCTCTCACTGCCCGCTCCGACTCTCCCACCCATTTCGAGAGGAGCTGCGGGCCCCGGATCGGGATGAAGTTGGCCCCGGACTCCGACGCCGCCGCTTTCGCTATCAGGGTCTTTCCGGTGCCGGGCGGCCCGTACAGGAGGACACCCCGCGGCGACGTGATCCCGAGCTGGTCGAAGCGTTCGTGGTTGGTCAACGGGTATTCGACCGCCTCACGGACCTCCTCCATCGCCTCGTCGAGGCCCCCGATGTCGGCCCAGGTGACGTGGGAGACCTCGAGCATCACCTCCCGCATCGCGGACGGTCCCACGTCCCTGAGCGCGTCTCGAAAGTCGCGCGAGTCGACCTGGAGCGACGAGAGCTCCTCCTCGGTCAACTCGTCCTTCTCGAGATCAAAGTCGGGGAGCTTCCGCCGCAGTGCACGGATCCCGGCCTCCCTGGCGAGCGCCGCGAGGTCCGCGCCGACGAACCCGAACGTCTGCTGGGCGATCCGCTCGAGGTCGACGTCATCGCCGAGCGGCATGGCCCGGGTGTGGATCTTCAGGATCTCGATCCTGTCCCTCTCGCTCGGAACCCCGATCTCTATCTCTCGGTCGAACCTGCCGGGCCGCCGGAGCGCCGGATCGATCGCGTCGACCCGGTTGGTCGCGCCGATGACAACGACCTCGCCACGCTCCTCGAGGCCGTCCATCATGGTCAGGAGCTGCGCCACCACGCGCCGCTCCACCTCGCCGGTCACGTCCTCGCGGCGCGGCGCGATCGAATCGAGCTCGTCGATAAAGATGATCGCCGGCGCGTTCTCACGGGCTTCCTCGAAGACCTCCCGCAGGCGCTGCTCTGACTCCCCGTAATACTTCGAGATCACCTCGGGCCCTGCGATGGCGATGAAGTGCGCCCCCGACTCGTTGGCGACGGCTTTCGCGATGAGTGTCTTGCCTGTGCCGGGCGGTCCGTACAGAAGGACGCCTTTCGGCGGTTCGATCCCGAGCCGCCGGAAGAGCTCGGGGTGCCGTATCGGGAGTTCGATCGTCTCGCGCACCCGCTGGAGCTCGTAGTTGAGACCGCCGATGTCCTCGTAGGAGATCTGCCTGGCCCCCTCGAATCCCGCTGCCGGCTTGTCCGAGAACTCGATCTCGGTGTTCTTCGAGATGATGACGGCCTCGACGGGCTCGACCTGGACCGCCTTGAAGTTGACGATCTGCGGCTGCATGAATGGGAACCCCTGGCGGATGGGGACCGAGTCGCCCTCGACCACCGGAAAGTCGATCAGCGAGTTCGTCGCGTGCTCGAGGTTGATCGGGAGGTTGGACGGGAGATCGACGGGGGGTGCGAGCACCACGCGCCGTGCCTCGATCTCCTCGGCAAGCTTCGCAACCCGGATGCGGTCCCCTATCGAGACCCCCGCGTTTCCCCTTGTGATGTTGTCGATCCGGATCTTCTCCTGGTTCCAGTCGGAGACCAGAGCCCGCCAGACTTTTGCCACGGTCCGGCGCTTCCCCTCGATCAGAACGATATCCCCGGGAGAGACCTTCAGCCTGAGCATCGTCTCGGGGTCCAACCTGGCCTTTCCCCCCCCCTGATCCTCGGGATAGGCGCTGTCCACCTTGAGGTAGATTTCAGGCATATGCACCTTACATCTTTTATGTGTTCATTTATAAGTACTGGTGAATGCGTATCCTCGTGATCGACCCGGTTTCGGGCGCTGCGGGCGACATGCTGGTCGGAGGTCTCCTGGCTGCCGGCGGTGACCGGGAGGCAGTCCGGCGCTCGATGGCGTCGGTCGTGGCCGACCCCGAGTTCGGGTACGCCGACCGGGCCGGCATCCGGGGAGTCCGGGTCCTGACACGTGCCGGCCCCTCCCGGCGGACACTCGAGGAGGTGCTCGTCCGTGTCTCCGGGGCCGACGCCCCCGGGGAGGCGATCGCGCTCGCCGTCCGGGTCTTTCGCCGCCTTGCCGCTGCCGAAGCCTCGGTCCACGGCGACGACCAGGTGCATTTCCACGAGGTCGGGGCCGACGACGCCATCGCGGACGTCCTCGGCGCCGCGACGGCCCTCCTGTCGCTCGGGGTCGACGGGATCGCGGTGATGCCCGTCCCGCTCGGGCCGGGAACGACCGATGCAGCACACGGCGCGTACCCGCTTCCCGCTCCGGCCACGGTGGCACTCCTGGCCGGTACCGGGATGGAGGTCCGGTTCGTGCCGGACGCCGATGGAGAACTGGTCACGCCGACCGGTGCCGCCCTCCTGGCCGAGTTCGTCACGACCTCGTGGCGGCAGCTGGCCCCCTTCACGATCCTCTCCGCGGGGTACGGGGCAGGATCCCGCGACCCCCCGGGCCGTCCGAACGTGCTCAGGGCGCTCGTGGTCGAGACAGCGCACACACACGGGGATTACGTCGAGGTGCTCGAGACGAACGTCGACGACGTGACCGGCGAGGTCATGGGCAACGCGCTCGCACGGGTGATGGAGGAAGGCGCACTCGACGCGCAGGCCATCCCGGCGCTGATGAAAAAAGGGAGAATGGGGTACCTGGTGCGGGTTGTCTGCCCGCCGGCCGATGGCCCCGCCCTCGCCCGGATCCTCGCCGAAGAACTCGGCACGCTGGGCGTCCGATCCGTTCCGTTCGTCCACCGACTGGTAGCGGAGCGGTCGATCGAGCCCATCGAGGTCACCATCGGTTCCGAGACGCGTCTCATCGACGTGAAGCGGGGACGGATCGCCGGAAGGACCTTCACCAGCAAGCCCGAGTTCGAGCAGTTGAGGGCCTGGGCCGAGGAGACAGGCCTGCCGCTCCGCGAGGTGGCCCGGGCGGTGGAGCGGGCGATCAGTCTCCGTTCCAGGGGCGGGGGGACCGATGAGCACTGACTGGCTCTCGACCGGGAACGGATCTCTCGACCTGCTTCTGGGCGGCGGATACGAGCACCGCATGATCACGCAGGTCTACGGCGAGGCAGCGACGGGCAAGTCCACGATCTGTGTCATGGCGACGGTCCAGGCACTCCTGACCGGCAGATCGGTCGTCTACCTCGACTCCGAGGGCTTCTCCTCGGAGCGTTTCCGCCAGATCGCCGGCGACAGGGCCGAGATCCTCGTTGACCGTCTCTTCCTGTATGAGCCGCTTGATCTCGCCGAACAGGGGGTGATGATCGGGAACGCCGAGGCGGTGCTCAGGACCCGCCCGGCGGCCCTGATAGTGGTCGATTCGGCGACCGCCCTCTATCGCCAGGAGGATCTCGACGACAACGAGGCGCTGCGGGTCCTGACGCGACAGATGCTCCACCTACTGGGGCTCTCCCGCCGCCACGATCTCCCCGTGCTCCTGACGAACCAGGTCTACATGGACCCGGTCAGGGACCGCGTCGTCGGCCTCGGCGGAACGGCCCTCGAGCACATCTCGAAGGCCATCGTCCGGCTCGAAAAAATTAACGGGCGGCGGCGGGCCGTGCTGGCCAAGCACCGCTCCCGTCCCGAGGGGGGACGGTTCGAGTTCGAGATCGTCGAGACCGGGATCCGCGAGGTCTAGGCGACCGGGTACTGGACCTCGGTCATCAGCTCCTGCTCGGGGGTCGTGCCGGGGTCGTTCAGGTAGACCTCGCGGGGGGGCCCGTCGCACTCCAGCCCGAGGGCCTGCACGGCCTTGAAGACCGCTTCGTGGGCCGACGATATCCCCGGGTACGGCCCCGTGTAGAGGGCGGAGACGACGCGGGTCGCGGAGAGGGTCCTGAGTTCTAGGGCGGGGTCGTCGACCTCGACGCGCCCCGCGACCGGGAGCGCGACCTCGATCTCCGCCTCCTGCTCCCGGCACCCGGTGTCGTGGTAGAGGGTCATGATCGGGCCAGCGACACTGAACGCCGGTTCCCGGCAGTTCCTCGGCGCGAGCGTTGCGCAGATCTTGCCGATGAGGCGTGTGATCGTCTCGCCGTACGTGCCCGAGCCCCTGCACGAGAGCACGCGCATGGCCGGGATCTCCTTGATGACCGGTTCGGTGATCGACATCGTAAAAACCTCCTGGTCGGCCTCGCCACGGGCGAGAGCCGCCTCTATCGCCGCCAGCCGTCCGAGCTCGGCCCGGACCGCTGTCCGCCGGTCGGTAAAAAGCCTCCGGACGATCTCCCGGTCGCCCACGGCCCGGGCGTCGAGCAGGGCTCCGACCTCGGCGAGCCCGAATCCGAGCGCGACCAGGTGGCCGATCGTCACACCGCGGCCGATCTGGTCGTAGGTGTAGGAGCGGTACCCGGTGCAGAGGTCTTTATCGGCAGGCACGAGCAGCCCGCGCTCGTCGTAGAGGCGAAGCGCCCGCTGCGAGAGCCGGGTCACGCGGGAGAAGGTCCCGATCGGGATCCGTTCGACGGTCATGGTGGCACTCCTCTCGTTGGCGCCGCGGGTAGATGAGGGTGCGGAGTCTCACGCGCGTCAGGGCCCGGCGCGACGGGCTTCTTATGGGAAAACCTCGGTACCGTTACATATGCGTCTATTGATCGTCGCCTCCGTACTGGCTATAGCGGTTTTGGCCGCCGGATGCCTGCAGCCCTCACCCCCGGTGGAGCCGACCCCCACGCCGGCCGATACGCGGTTTGCGTCCGGCGACCTTCTCCACGGCGACCTCGCCGGGGCCGGTTTCGACGACCCGAACGGGACGCCCGCGGAGGCCGCTATCGTGATCCTGGAGTACCAGCCGCAGTTGGACGAGTACATCTACACGCTCGTGCAACCCGCGGACGGGGGCTGGAGGTACATGTACCCGTCCGGCGACTTCGTGATGCGCATGGCCCGGGATCGGTCGACCTTCGAGTCGTACCGGCTTGAGCGGATTGCACATGTCGACATCAGGGCGATAGCAGGTCCCCCGGACACGACCGCTTCCCGGACGTCCTGAGGAGACTCTCATCCCCTGACCGTCTTGACCTCGGTTGTCAACAGGGAGCGGAATCCTCCCTCGCCGCCACGACCCGACTGCGAGGGCCGATTCGGCTGCTGCCCGGTTCGCCAGCGCTGGGACCTCGAGATCGCATTCCTCGCCGGCAACTCCGCCTTGCCGGGCGTCGTCTCCTGACCGGCCCGTGCGCCGGCCGCTGGTGGACGATCGCGGCGACAGCGACGGCGACCGTGCACTCCTCGCCGGGCAGTCATCGATCCCGGCGCACACCAACCCCCCGGGGTGGTACCCGTCTCGACACCCGCTCTACCGGACCGCGCGGTAGGAGAGGAGGACTGTCCCGTCATCGAACGGCTCGACTGCGACCCGCTCGAGAGGTGTCCCCGGGGCGCCGGGGGCGAGATCGTCGGCGACGAACGACGAGCGCGGGCTCGACCCGCCCGCGAGCCAGGGGCAGACGAGAAGGTGGACCTCGTCCACGAGCCCGGCGCGGAGAAGCGCCCCGTTCAGCCGCCCGCCCGAGTCGACTCGGATCCGCCGGACACCGTACTCGCGGTGGAGCCGGCCGAGCGCGAGAGCAAGGTCAACACGGTCTGTTCCGACGATCAGCGGATCCACGTTCCGCGAGGCTAGGTACGTGCGGTGCGCCCCGGGCACGGAGTCCGCGAGGAGCGCGATCCACCCGCGCCAGTACGGCGCCTCCTGGGAGACCGACCACCGCCGGACGCGCCCGCGGCCGTCCACGACCACGAGCAGGGGGCGCTCGTCGCCGGGAGCGGCCCGCGCCGGGGCCGGCCCCTCGTCGTACGTGTTCTCGACGCCGCCGTACTTCTCGATCGCCACGACCGACGTCTCCGATCCCACGAGGGTGGCGTCCTCCTTGAACCGCGCTGCGATCCGGTAGTAATGCTCGAGGTCGACCTCGAACCCGTCGAGCCGTCCATCCAGGCTGACCGAGAGGTAGCAGATCACGTACGGTCGATCTCGCGTCGTATCCGTGGTGACCCGATGGAACGGAGCCGGGATAAACGGATCGCCACGCCCGGGTGCGGGCTTCACGGGACCACACGCCGACCTCGTGGCAAGATCGTTCCGAACGCCTGTCCCCGGACCGGCGGACGGACCGGCTTCGACCGGATCTCCGCCGGAGACTCCCGAACGCCCGGGGTCAGATCCGTTCCGTTCGTTCTTCTCTGCGCCACCGGGCGGTCGGTCGCCCCCCGGGGTCGCCGTCGGTCCGAGGGGCGTCCCGCCGACGCGAGGCGGAACTGGGTCGGAGGCAGGATCCTCGGCAGCAGGCCCGGGTTCGCGGGGAGGCGGGCACCGGGCGAGGGGATCGGCCTGTCGCCCCGGGATGTGGCCCGCGAGTTGGAGCGGGCGATCGGTCCCCGGCCCCGGAACCAGGCGCCGACGAGCACTGATGTCTATCGACCGGGAACGTATCTCCCGGCCCGCTCCCGCCGCTGGATTCGGGCACCGCGTGGTCCCACATCTCCTGAAGCACGGCTCAGGCCCCGTCGAGAAGAAAGGGGGAGGGGCGCGCCCGTCTCCGATCGCGATGGCCCCCCGCAGGAGCGGACCCCCCGACTGCGCCTCTTCGGTGCCGATGAACGCGTTCCAGGGGGTTCCTGCAGATACGGTGCAGACAGGCCCCCCCCCACCGGAAAGACAAAACGAACAGGCGTCCTCTTTTTCGGAGAATGATCCCGGAGGACCCGGCACTCGTCTACAACCTGCTGCTCTTTCTCGTGGGCATCGCCGTCGGGATAGCGTCGGGTCTTTTCGGCGTCGGAGGGGGGTTCCTGATGGTGCCCTCCCAGTTCTGGGCGCTCGGGCTGCTCGGGATCGATCCCGAGACGGCGCTCAGGACGGCGCTCGGAACGAGCCTCGCGGTCGTGCTGGTAACCGCGGCATCGGGGGCGTGGGCACACCACCGCCGGGGATCCGTCCGCTGGGACGTCGTGACGTGGAGCGCACTCTCCGCGGCGATCTTCTCGTTTTTCGGCGCCTCGTTCTCGACCCGTATGCCCGGCCGGCCGCTCGAGATCCTCCTGGGGCTGGTCCTGGTGGTGACCGCAATACAGCTCCTGAAGCAGCGGACACCCAGGGTGGAGGGTGACGTGGGGATTCTCTCGTCCACCGGGTATTTCGCCATGGGGATCCCGATCGGCCTCCTCTCGGGACTTCTCGGCATCGGGGGAGGAGTCGTCCTCGTGCCGATCCTGACGATCGTTCTCCGGCACCCGATCCGGGTGGCCGTCGGCACGTCGATGCCGATCATCCTCTGCGCGGCGGCAGGCGGGGTGATCGGGTACGCTCTCAACGGCCCCGCCGTCATCGCCTCCCTGCCCTGGTCGCTCGGGTACGTCCACCTTCCCGGCGCCCTCGCCCTCGCCGCAGGGTCCGTTCCGGCGGCGCAGCTGGGTGCCCGGCTCGCCCACGCTCTCCCGCCCCGTCTGCTGAGCGTTGCGCTCGCTCTCCTGATGGTCCTGACAGGGGTGCTGATGATCGACCTGCCCCGAATCTTCGGGCTATGATCCGAGATCGGGGTCTCTCGTCACCAGCAATCGCGACTCCGTCATCTCATCGATGGCGTAGCGGGGGCCCTCGCGCCCGAGCCCAGAGGCCCCGCTGCCTCCGTACGGCATCTGGTCCACTCGGAAGGCCGTGTCGTTCACGATAACCGTCCCGGCGTGGGACTGTCCGAAGGCACGGGCGACCGACCCGATGTCGCGGGTGAAGATCGACTGTTGAAGGCCGAAAGGCGAGGCGTTGGCGAGAGTCAGGGCCTCGTCGAAGCCGTCGTACGGGGTGATCGTGATGACGGGGGCGAAGATCTCCTCCGCGTTCACCCGCATCGAGGAGTCTGTTTCGGTCAGCACGGTGGGCGCGAAGAGCGTGCCCTGCCTGGTGCCCCCGCATTCGCATCTCGCCCCTGCGTCGATGGCCTCCCGCACGGCCGTTTCCGCTGCTCCCGCAGCCGCCTCGGAGATCATCGGGCCGATACCGGTGGCATGGTCGCGCGGGTCGCCCACGGTGAGCTCCCGCGCGCCGTCGACAATGAGGCCGAGCCCCTCGTCGTAGACGGATACGTGGAGAAAGATCCGCTGAACCGAGAGGCAGACCTGCCCCGCATTCGCGAACCCTCCCTGCACGCACCGTTCTGCCGCCCGCGCCAGGTCGGCATCCGGTTCGATGATCACGGACGCGTTTCCACCGTGTTCGAGGGTAACGCGGGTGCGCCCGGCGACGCCCTTCAGGTGCCAGCCGACCTCCGGGCTCCCGGTGAACGAGAGGAGGCCGATCCGCGGATCTCCAGCCAGCCGTTCTGCATCCCCGGTCGAGGATGGTACCACCGAGACGGCGGCGGACGGACACCCTGCCTCGAGGGCGCACTCGCCGAGAGCGAGGGCTGAGAGCGGCGCCTTGGTCGACGGCCGGACGATCACCGCGTTACCCGCTGCAAGGGCCGGGCCGAGCTTGTGGCAGACGGTGCTGAGCGGGAAGTTGAACGGCGTGATCGCGAGCACGATACCGACCGGGAACCGCCGATAGACCCCGATGCACCCCTCTCCGGAACGGGTCCAGTCGAGGTCGACGATCTCGCCGCCGAGCCTCCGTGCCTCCTCAGACGCGATGCGGAGTGTGGCGGCGGCCCGGTCCACCTCGGTCCGGGCCATCGAGGTCGTCTTTCCGGCCTCGAGCACGATCGTCTCCGCGAAACGGTCCGCGCAGGCCTCGATGAGCGAGGCCATGCGCTCGAGTACTGCCGAGCGGGCGCCGGAGGACAGTCGCGCCATCTCCGCCGCGCCCGTGCCGGCGGACCGTACCGCGTCATCCATGTCACCCGCACCGGCGAGGGCGACGCGGGCGACGGTCGATCCGTCGTACGGGAAAATGACGTCCGCTGCGCGAGACGATGTCCGTCTCTCGCCGCCGATGATGAAGGGGCGGGGCGGGTCCATACCTGGTTGTGGTTTCCCGCGATTTATTCCCTTTGCCCCTCCAGCCGTTACGCCACACCTATATGGACCGCTCCCGATATCTTTTGCGGAGCTTATGCCGAACGTCACCGTCCTTCTCGACGCCCGCACGGTCCCCGATGCGCGCCTCGCGGTCGTCCACCCGAAACGCGGGGTCGCCCACACCTACGCCTCGCTCCGCGCCGAGGTCGATCGTGTCGGCGCGGGCCTGAGCGCCCTGGGCGTCGGGAAGGGAGACCGGGTCTGCATCTACATGGACTCCTCGACCGAGTACCTGATCGGCTACCTCGCCTCCTGGCGTATCGGTGCGGTCGCAGTCCCGACCAACATCGTATTCAGGGAGCGGGAGCTGCTCCACGCGGTGAACGATGCGGGGGCTGCCGCGCTGATTACCGACGCGGGCGGGGCCGAACTCGTGCAGAGGATCCGAAGGGAGGCGCCTACGCTCGTGAACGTCGTGGTCGTCGGCAGCGCCGGACCGGGTGAGCACGCCTGGGACGACCTCGGTCCGGCACCGGCCGGGATGCGTCTTCCGGCCAACTGCGCCTTCGACGACCTCTGCCAGATCCAGTACACGGCCGGCACGACCGGACGGCCGAAGGGGGCGATGCTCACCCACGGCGCCTGGGCGGCCGCCCTCGATGCCGAGCGGGAAGCGCTCGGACTTGGCCCAGACGACATCTACCTGGGGATCTACCCGATGGGCCACGTCGGCGTTTCATGGGGGCTCGCTGTGCTCCGGGCCGGCGGAACCTGGGTGGTAATGGACCGGTACGATCTGGACGGTTACCTCGCGCTCGCGAGGGAGTTCCGCCCGACCGTCCTCGCGGGGATGCCTCCGGTGATCCACGGGCTGGTCCA
Organism: Methanospirillum sp.; assembly: GCA_012728895.1. GTDB lineage: Archaea > Halobacteriota > Methanomicrobia > Methanomicrobiales > Methanospirillaceae > UBA288. The sequence goes on from JAAYEG010000019.1 coordinate 18,445, forward strand.
CGCTGCGCCCGGGGCCGAGGAGGCTCTCGCATCCGCGCGCCTCATCATCTCGGGCGGGGGCTCGCTCCTCCCCACTGTCTGGGAGGCCTTCGACCGACGGTATGGGATCCCCGTCGCGAACGCCTACGGGCTCTCGGAGACGATCGTCTGCGGCTCCGGTACCGTGACCCTGCCGGCCTATCCAGGGCTGCACGCCGGGTACCGCTCGGTCGGCGTCCCTGTCGGGTACACCGAAGTCCGGATCCTCGACCCGGACGACCCCGAGCGCGAGGTCGAGGCCGGCGAGGACGGTGAGATCGCGCTCCGCGGGTTCTCTGTTGCCCGGGGCTACTGGAACCTGCCTGAAGAGACGGCAGCGGTCTTCAGGGACGACGGGTGGTTCCTTACCGGGGACATCGGCCATCTCGACAGTCTGGGAATCCTCTACGTCACTGACCGCAAGAAGGACATGATCATCATGTCGGGCTGGAAGATCTATCCGACCGAGGTGGAGGACGTCCTGATCCGGCACGAAGCAGTCGCCGACGTGGCGATCTACGGGATCCCAGACGAGCGGCGCGGAGAGATCCCCGTCGCGGCAGTCGTCCCCGCCGCAGGCAGGACGATCACTCTCGACGACCTCCGATCCTTCTGCAAGGACAGACTCGCCCCCTACAAGTGCCCACGCAGGCTTGAGCTTGTCGAAGCCCTGCCGCGCGTCCATGGCTGGAAGCTCCTCCGCCGCAGCCTGCGCGAGCGCAGCTCCTGAGGGCAGGGACACGTCTGGTCCCCGTTCGCACAGGATCCCTGTGGAACCGCGGGGCTCTGCGTGGTTCTGGAGTGGATCACTCTCGTCGCACGTTCGTCTCCCTCGCGTGCTGCTCCCTGGCGATGGTGTTCCGCTGGCGCCTTACCCGGCCCGTTTTTTTTCCCCGGGAGCCGAGCTCGAAAAACCCGGTCCTGCCAGACCGAATCGATCCCTTCGATGCCATGGTCCTCCCGCTGTTCCCGGGTCTCCGCTCGCGCGAGATATTGCCCGTGAGATGCCTCCCGTTGCACCATGCGACGCGGCAGGAGAGGCCAGGTGGAGAAGATGAGCAGGTTGCCCGGAGTCTTCGAACCACGGTCGGGACCGGCACACGGCAGGGACGGGGATACCGTGCGAACTCTCCATTGGGTCGCACAACAGGGCCCGGTTACGGCAGACCGCATGGCTCCGTCGTCTCTCCCTGGCGGCGGACGGGAGGAGCCGGGAGCCCCGGTGGATCGTCCTGCCCCGGAAGGACCAGGGTGTGACCCCGATGCGTCCTTCTTCCCGGGAGGCGGTCTCTCCGGGTTTCGGGATACCGGGGATGCCGGCAGGCAGACGGTCGCCCTGGTCGGGATCGACCCGGAAGCGATAGGATGACCGGGGGGTCGTCCTGCCTCCGGTCGACGAGAACCTGGATCTCGATCAGCGGGTCGCCGTGGGCGGCGGTAACCGCTATCTCACGTTGGAGGAAGTGGGCTCCGCACGTTGCTCGTCCAGGTGGAGCGATCCAAGACGGGGAGGGGAGAGTGTGACTCGTGGTTCTCGGGACCGGGAGGTCGCGGCACGAGGTATGCCACGATGGGACGAGGTTCCGGTTCTCTGGCCGGTAACCGCCCGCCCGTGCCTTTCCGTGTGACCCGTCCCCCGGCTCGCGCACCTCCCAGCGGCCCCGGCCGATGCCAGCCGGCGCTGACGCAGAACCTCGGGGAGATCGTCTCACATCCCCCCCGCGGAATGGGCGGCGTCGGGAGGTTTCCGAAGGGAGGAGAGGAGAGGGACGTGCCGCTGATCGAAAAAATCAGGCAGGCTCGTCAGAATCTCGAGCACGGAGACCTGTGCCGCGGCAGGGGCGACAGTGAGGGTCTGCCGAACGACAACGACGACCGAGCCCCGGAGATCTCTTCGCCGGGTGACGCGGACGAGCCCTTCGAGAAGGGGGTGATGGCGGTGGACCCGGGGGAACGACGGGGGGAACTCTGTGCCTCTCGCAGGTCATGCACTCCACGCCGGCCTGCATGCCGGGACTGCGGGGGACGGAACGGGGGACGGTTCGGGCACGGCTCGAGCACCCACCCCCTCCCGGGATCCATTGACGGGCGCTGACGCGTGCGAGGGGGGGCTCACGATGGTCTCACCCGTCGGCCGACGTATCGAACCGCAGGAAGGTGCAGCACTCGCCGACGATCGTCTCTCCTGGCGCTGCATCGCGCAGGGTAGGATCTGCGTGATCGGCGCAGACAACGGACGCGCAGCAACCCAGCGACTGGATTCCGATCGCCTCCTTCCCGCATATCTCACAGAGAGGCCGCTTGTCACCGGGGGTCATGGGCATTCATCCGTACATCTGACGGTCCCTGTCCGGGAAAATGTTGTTCTCTCGGGGCTCGTCCGCGCACCGCAGTCGTAGTGAGCGGCGTGCGGTCCCGTCAAACCCCTTTCGAGAGCGCGCCGTCGCGGAGAACTGGTGCACGCGGTGCTGCACGCCGGGCGAAAACGACGTCTGCCTGAAATCGGCCCGGGGACGATCGGTTCGCGCGGAGTCTGGCGTATACTCGGGCGGGCCTTCGCCGGGCGGCTCTCTGCTGAAACGTTGACGGGTGGTCGAGAATTCCCCAGGAGAGGGCCACGGTCCCCTGGAGCCTGGTTTCGTTTGCGGCCGTGTGAGGATGGCGAGGTTCGCGTAATTATATATATTGAAACAGGTTCCCTTCTAACACAGAACATGACAGAGGTGAAGGGGTGAAGATCGGAGTAATCGGTGGAACAGGAGGACAGGGCCTCGGCATCGCCGTCCGGTTCGCGCAGGCGGGCGAGGACGTGATCATCGGCTCGCGGACGGTCGACAAGGCCGAAGCCGCAGTGGCGAAGGTCAAAGAACTGCTCCCGGGCGCCACGAACGTCCGGGCCATGGCGAACCCCGACGCGGCGAAAGAGGCCGACGTCCTGGTACTGACCGTGCCGCTCGCGGCGCAGAAGGAGACGCTCCTCTCGATCAGGGAGGGGGCGAAGGGCAAACCGCTCCTCGACGCGACGGGGCCGCTCGAGTCGGCCATTGGCGGGTCGGCCACCAAGTGCCTGTACCTGCCCGAGGGCTCGGCGGCGCAGCGGGCGCAGGCGATCCTGCCGGACGCAAAGGTGATCTGTGCGTTCAACAACATCTCACAATCCTGGTTCATGCTTCTCGACGAACCGATCGACTGCGACTGCCTGATCTGCGGCGATGACAGGGATGCCAAGATCCTGGTGACCCCGCTCATCGAGAAGATCCCGGGCCTCCGCGTCATCGACTGCGGCGCGCTCGAGCGCGCGAGCATCATTGAGAAGATCACGCCGCTGCTGATCGGCCTGAACATCCGGAACAAGTGCCAGTTCGGCGGCATCCGGATCACCGGGCTCGATAAGGGGCGTGTCTGCTAGCACAGAAACACGAACACGACTATCACAGGAGGAACAACAATGGGAAAGCTCGAAAACAAGGTAGCCATCGTGACCGGGGCGAGCTCCGGGATGGGCAAGGAGATAGCAAAACTTTTCGCACAGGAGGGCGCCTCCGTCATCGCGATCGCGCGACGGGCGGAGAAGCTCCAGGAGGTGATCGACCAGATCACCGCGGAGGGGGGAAGGGCGCTTGCCGTCTCCGGCGACGTCTCGAAGGAGGAGGACGTCCGAAACGCAGTTCGAACGGCTGTGGAGCAGTACGGCAGGCTTGATATCGTCGTCAACAATGCAGGCCTGATGGACCGGATGGGCGGCGTCGCCGTCGTGGACGACCAGCTCTGGAACTCGATCATCGACGTCAACCTTACGGGGCCGATGCGGATGATGCGGGCGGCGATCCCGGTATTCCTCGATCAGGGCGGGGGCGTCTTCGTAACGGTTGCCTCGATCGGCGGGTTGCACGGGTGCCGCGCTGGCGCCGCGTACACTGCCTCGAAGCACGGTGTCATCGGTCTGGCCAAGAATGTCGGCCACATGTACGCGAAGAAGGGCATCCGGTCGAACATCATCGCCCCTGGCGGTGTCAACACCGATATCACCAGCAATCTCCAGATCGACCCCGAGGGGGGCGCCCTCTGCGGGGCGGGACTCGTCACCAACCCGCGGATGGGGGAGGCCGATGAGATCGCCCGCGTGGCCCTCTTCCTAGCCTCGGACGACTCCAGCTTCGTGAACGGAGCGACCCTCGTGGCGGACTCCGGCTGGAGCGCATACTGAGTGGCGAACTGCCGTTCCGCCCGGTGGATCCGCTGAGAAAGCCGGTCCCTCTCCCCTGCGGTCCTCTTTTTCCAGTGATTCCCGGAAACCCGCGATCCCTCCTGGTCGTCAGCTCTCCTGCGCGCCACCTGCCGGGCGACATTCCGCTCTTCCCCTCACCCGCACGGGTGGCCCGGGACGGTGTCCGGTCGTTGAACCGCGGTCGTGCGGTCAGGTCGAATCCGAACTGGCCGGCCGGAGTTCGCCCTCGTCGAGGAAGACCGTGAGGAACGGACCCCCCGCGCCTCGCCCTATCCTGGCAAAGAAACGCTCGTTCCTCCCCCCGACCGATGCCTCGAAGTCGACCCGCTCGACACCGAGAGCCTCCTGCCTGACCCGCTCCATCTCGCCCTCCTCGAAGAGACCCGCGACCGCTTCCCGGGTCGCGCCGAGCACCCCTTCCAGGATCTGGAGGACGCTCCGGCCCGAGAGCCCTGCTGTCTCGCGGCAGGAGGCGATCACCGCCTGGGAGACCGTGGTCGAGACCGGAAGGCCGACTCGATCGGCGACGATGCTCACGTCGACCTGTTCTCCGGTCGCGACGGCCCAGGCGCGCCAGCTCGGCCAGCGAACCCCGGTCATCCGTCCGTCCTCCCGGCACTCACTGACCGCCGTCGATGCCCCTGTCTCCCTGGGCGCGTCGTGGAAGGATCCATGGGCGATGGTGAACCTTCGCAAGGATGTTTTTTTTGGTCTTCCTCGCCGGAACATCCGGGAGGTGTTTTAATGCAGGAACAGCCACGGGGGGTTCACGGGGTTCTGTGCTGCTCCGACGACGGGGGGTCCTTCCTCTCCCCCGGGGCTGGGCGCTTTCAGCTGCGCATCCTCGCCCTTCCCCCTTGCCTGGATGATGGTCTCGGGCCGTCTTCCGGGGTCAGCCTGCCGTGACGAACCGGATATCGCCGTTGGACGTCCTGGCCGTGACCGTGTGGCCCCCGGATCCGGCCGTCCCGTGGACCCGGTTCCGCGACACCTCGTCCACCCGGAAGGCCCCGTTCGCCAGGTCGATCCTCCCCGACGAGGTCTCTGCGTCGATTACCGCGTCGAGACCCGGGTCGAGGGCGAGCTCGATATTGCCGTTGCTCGTCCTGAGAGCGACCTCATCAAAGACGGCCCGCACCTCCGCCGAGATCCGGCCGTTCGACGTCTCGAGGTCGCCGAGCGCGGCTGCCTCCCCGACCTCGATCGCGCCGTTGCTTGTCCTGGCGTTCACGATACCGCCAGCCCCGCGGACCGTGATCCCCCCGTTGCTGCTCCAGAGATCGAGACCGCCCCCGGCGTCGAAGACGCGTATCGCCCCGTTCGAGGACTCCGCCACGACCGTCGCCGAGACCTTGTCAACCAGCACATCCCCGTTCGATGTCCGGACCCGGATATGCCCGATGCTCTCGGGGACCATCACGACCATGTCTACGGATGCCCGCGCGAAGGGGCTCGTCCGGGTGGCGCGGACCGTGAGGGTCGATCCCTCCTTCACCTCCAACGAGACCTTCTGCAGCTCGCTCTCCCCGTGCCGGCTCCGCTTGGTCGCCTGGACCGCAATCCGGGGCTCCGTCCACCCGTGGACCTCGCATGCCCCGTTCGTTGCCTGCAGGTCGAGGGCAGAGACTCCCGCTGCACTCACCGTCTGGTTGACGGTCTCCCGGACCTCGTCTTGCCCGTCGCTGCCCGGGCCGATGCATCCCGCCCCGAGCAGGAGGGCCCCCAGCACGATGACAAACGCGATCCGTCCCGAGGCCCGAATCCAGCCTCCGTGTCCAGGCCAGTCCAGAATCATGCCCGGATTGAAGGAGGAGGTCCGTACAGAAAAGTGTTGCGACGGGCCCCGTCGTCTTCGCAGTACCCGTTCGTGTTTCGGGAGCGGTCGCCGTTACCTGTCGGGCAGTTCCCTCCTGCTCGTGGAGACGTCGGTGACGCTCTTCTCGAAACCGAAGGAGGAGTCCGGGCCCGAATCGATGCTGTCGGCGGCTCGGGTCGCGCCCCTGTCCTGTGATGGGATCGCGTCCGGGGAGCCTCACGCGCGGTGACGGACTTCGCCCGGAGGATGCGTGTGCGTCCCGCGAGCTCCCGAACTGCCTCTCGACTTACCGATCGTCGCATCCCCTGCCGGTGCTCGCGCGGCACGGGAAACGCGCACACTCCGCATCTCTTCTCTCGAGCTCGCGGCTTGGTCATCCCCTCGCCGTGGGAGAGGACAGCCGGGTAGAAGCCTGGTCGGGCCGTCCCCTGCATCATTCCCTTCGCAAGCGTCGTTGTCTTTTCGATGCACCCGGTACGCGGGGCGGTGATCCGGTCACGGCGTGACAGGGAACCCTTGCTCAGACCCCCCTTCCTGTCACGGGGGCCAGAACAGGATGATGAGAGGCGTGGCCACCGCCAAAACAACGAGGGAGAGCGGAAGGCCGAGCCGCCAGTAGTCGCCGAACTGCAACCCCGAGGGCTCCAGGATCAGGGCGTTCGACTGGTGGCCGATCGGGGTCAGGAACGGGGTCGAGGCCCCGATGGCCACCGCCATCAGAAAGGTGTCGATCGATGCCTCGAGCCCTGCCGCGAGGCCGATCGCGATTGGGGCCATCAATATTGCGGCCGCGGCATTGTTGATTACGTTCGTGACAAGCATAGAGGCCACGAGCATGGTGGCGACCAGTGCGATCACGGGGAGCTCCCCCTCGAGTCCGAGGAGCGCGCCGGCGATCAGCCCGGCACCCCCGGTGGTCTCGAGCGCGTGGCCGACCGGGATCAGGGCAGCAAGCAGGACGACGACCGGCCAGTCTATGCTGTTGTAGACCTCCCGGATCGGGACGATGGAGAAGAGGACCATGGCCGCTGCCGCCATCGCGAAGGCACCCTCGACAGGGACCAGTCCGAGGGCGGTGATCGCGATCGCGAGACCGAAGAGACCGATCGCGAGGTTTAACCGACGACCGGAAGCGGGCCTGAGCTTTCGATCGGCGAGGGGAAGGAGACCGAGCGTCCGGATCGTCTCGCGAAGGGCAGGCGGCGCCCCCGCGAGCAGCAGCACGTCGGAAGGCTCGATCACGACCTCGCTCAGGCGGACCATGGGCGTGACGCCGGGCCTTGCCACTGCAACCAGGTCGACCCCCGTCTTCATCTCGAGCCCCGCCACAGGGACCGTGCACCCCGCGATCGGGGATGCCGCCGGGACCACCGCCTCGCAGAGGGCACATTCCGGACCCGCCCCCTGCTCCACGCAGCCCGACATCATCTCGAGGTTGCCCTCCCGGGTGAACTGCTGGAGCGCGGGGGCGTCTCCCCGCACCAGGAGGAGGTCGCCACCCCCGACCACGCGGTCCGGGTCGGTGACGACCGGTCCCGAGTTCGCAGGAACCAGCCCTGCGAGGACCACGGTCGGAGCGATTTCCGCCACGTCCGCAAGGGACCGCCCGTCGAACGGAGAACCCGGGGGCACCCGGATCTCGGCCAGGTAGCCGTCCAGCCGGAAACGATCCCCGGGGTCAGCCTGCCCGGGTCTGCGGGGCACCAGGCGCCAGCCTATCGCCGCAATGAAGAGAAGACCCGCGAGCGCGACCCCGAGACCAACCGGCGTAAAGTCGAACAGGGTGAACGGCCCGGGGGCATGCTCCGCGCGGAACGAGGCGATGATGATGTTGGGCGGCGTCCCGATCTGGGTGATCAGGCCACCGAGGAGAGAGCAGAAGGCGAGGGAGAGGAGGAGAGGCGATGGCGAGCGGCCGCATCGCCGCGCCATTCCGATCCCGACCGGCATCATCAGCGCGAGCGCCCCGATATTGCTCATCACTGCCGAGAGGGCGGTCACCAACCCGCCGAGAGTGAGGATCTGGAGCCTGGGCCTGTCTCCCACCCCTGCGAGCCTGAACAGGATCCGCTCCACCAGCCCGGAATTCAGGAGCCCGCGCGTGATCACCAGCACCGCGGCGACCACGATAACGGCCTTGTTCGCAAAACCCAGAAAGGCCTGGTCCCAGGGAACCACGCCGGTGACTGTGGTGATGAAGAGCGCGATCAGCGCGACAATATCGTGGCGAATTCGCCCGTCGATGAAGAGCACGAGCGCCACGGCAAGCGCGCCGAAGACGACCGCCTGGTCGAATGTCAGGCCGAGCATCTCGGCCGGCACCCCCCGCCGCGAGCCGCGTTCACCCCGCTCCTCCTCCAGGTATGTACTTCTCTGTTGAGACAGGATAACCGTTCTGAGGGGACCCTGAGAACCACCCCCGCCGGATCAGGACCGCGAGAATAGCTTCTCGAGCCGCCCGCGCGAGAAGGTCACCACCGTCGGCCGCCCGTGGGGGCAGGTGAGCGGCGTCTTCGCCGCGAAGAGCTGTCCGATCAGCCGCTCGCCCTGCTCGCACGTGAGCGGGGCCCCGGCCCGGATCGCGCCGTGACAGGCGACGATCCTGACGAGACGCTCCCGTGCGTCCGGCCCGCTCCCCCCGCCGATCAGCTCGCCCACGATCTCCCGGACCACCGCCGGGTCCACTTCACGGCCCAGCAAGACCGGGACGGTCCGGACCGCGTACCGGTTCTCGCCGAACTCGTCCACTGCGAAACCGGCAGAGGCCAGCGAATCCCGGTTCTCGTCGACGACGGTCGCCTCCCGGGCGGTGCACTCGATCACGACGGGGACCAGGAGCTCCTGGACTTCGACCGGTCCGGGGGCCGAGAGCCGGTCGTAGAGCACCCGTTCGTGGGCCGCGTGCTGGTCGACCAGGACGAGGTCGCCGTTGCCCGTCCGTCCGACCAGGTAGGTGAGCCCGACCTGGCCGATTACCTCGACCTCGCGCCCCCCTCCAGGCGCCGGTTCCCCCCCGAGCGCGGTCTGCCGGAGCTGCCGCTCGGTCCGACGGCCGTAGGCGAGACCCCTCTCGGCGACGACGGGTGCCGCTGCGGGTGTGGGATCTCCGGGTGGACGGGGCACCGGCGCGGGGGGACCGTGTGGGGACGGGACCGGACGGAGGACGCCGAGCGCCGAGGCGACGGCTCTCGAGACCGCCTCCGCCACCTCGGGCTCGCGGGACAGTCGGACCTGGCGCTTGGCCGGGTGGACGTTGACGTCGACGAGCCCGGTATCGATCTCGAGGGCGATCACCGCGACCGGGTGCCGGTCCGACGGGAGCAGGGTCCCGTACCCGGCCCGGACGGCCGCGACGAGCGGCGCGCTCTGTACGATCCGCCCGTTGACCGCGACGAAGACCTGGTACGGGTTCGGCCGCCTGACCGACGGCGGGGCGACGTACCCCGAGACCCGGCAGAGCGCGCTCTCGCCCTCGACCGGCAGCAGTCCGCCAGCCAGCTCGGGGCCGAGAAGTGCGGTGACCGCTTCGGAAACCCCGGTGCCGGGGGTCGCGAGCCGGGTTCGGCCGTTGTGTGTGAGCTTGAACGCGACATCGGGACGGGAGAGCGCGAGCCGCTCGACCGTCCCGGCGACGTGGGCGATCTCGGTCCCGAGCGTCTTCTGGAACTTTCTCCGGGCCGGGGTGTTGTGGAAGAGCTCTTCGACCTGGACCCTGGTCCCTACCGGAGCGGGGTTTTCATTCTCCTCCAGCACGGCGCCGCCCATCACGACGAGCCGGCTTCCCAGCAGATCCCGGGGGCGGCGCGAGACGATGGTGAGCCGGGCAACCGCGGCGATCGAGGCGAGGGCCTCGCCCCGGAAGCCCAGGGTCCGGACCGAGGCAAGGTCGTCGATCCCCCTGAGCTTCGAGGTGGTGTGGGGGAGGACGGCGATCCGGAGATCCTCCGCCGACATCCCGGAACCGTCGTCGGTCACCCTGATCATTGCGATCGCTCCGTCTCGCGACCGGATGCCTACATCGATCCGCCCGGCCCCTGCGTCGAGCGCGTTCTCGACCAGCTCCTTCACCACGGATGCCGGCCGTTCGATCACCTCGCCGGCCGCGATCTTGGTAATCGTAGTCGGGTCCAGCGGTCTGATCGCGGACCCGGTCATTCCCCGGCCTCCTCTTTAAGTCGGTAGAGCGCCTGAAGCGCCTCGAGCGGGGTCATCCGGTCGGGATCGAGGGCGCGGAGCGTTACCAGGATCGGGGGCTCGGGGGGCCGGTTCGCATCGTTCTCCACCGGGAGGAGCATCTGTGTGTACCGCACGCGCCGCGGTCCCGTGCCGGGCTCACGGGCAGCCTCGCGTCGGACCAGGTCCTCGAGCAGGACCCGGGCCCGCTCGATCACCCGTGCCGGGACCCCCGCGAGCTCTGCAACGTGGACGCCGTAGGAACGGTCGGTGGCTCCGGGGATGATGCTCCGCGTGAAGATCACCGATGTCCCGGTGTCCTTGACGGCCATGTGAAAGTTCCGGACGCGGGCGAGGTCGTTCTCGGCCTCGACCAGTTCGTGGAAATGGGTCGCGAAGAGCGTCCGCGGGCCGGCCTTTCCCTTCCCATGCAGGAATTCGAGCACGGCCCGGGCGATCGCGTACCCGTCGAGCGTGCTGGTCCCCCGCCCGATCTCGTCCAGGACGACCAGGCTCCGCGGCGTCGCATGGACCAGGATATTCGCGAGCTCCAGCATCTCGACCATGAACGTGGACTGGCCCGATGCCAGGTCGTCGAAGGCCCCGACCCGGGTGAAAACCCGGTCGACGACGCCGACTGTCGCGTGATCGGCCGGGACGAAGAACCCGCACTGTGCCATCACCGTTATGAGGGCGACCGCCCGCATGTAGGTGGATTTCCCGGCCATGTTCGCCCCGGTGATGATCAGCAGCTGCTCGCTTCCTGTGTCGAGGACGGTATCGTTCGGCACGAACGGTTCGGTCGTCTGCTGCTCGACCACGGGGTGCCGGCCTCCGCGGATCAGGATCGCGGTCCCGTCATCTACCGTCGGACGGGTGTAGTTGGCGCAGACGGCAACCTCGGCGAGCCCGGCGAAAAGGTCGAGCAGCCCGAGGGCTCTTGCCGCTGCCTGGAGGCCCGGCACCGCGGGCCTGAGCGCATCGATGACCTCCTCCCAGACTTCCTGTTCCCGCTCGGCGAGCCGCTCGTCGGCGTGCGCGATCTCGGTCTCTTTTTCGCGCAGGCCCGGCAGGGTGAACCGTTCGGCGGAGGCGGTCGTCTGACGCCGCTCGTACTCGGGGGGCACCCGGTCGGCCTGTGATTTCGAGACCTCGACGTAGTAGCCGAAGACCCGGTTGTAACCGATCTTCAGGGACTTCAGCCCGGTCCGCTCGCGCTCGGTCTGCTGGAGTCCTGCGATCCAGTCGCGTCCCGATGCCGCGAGCTCCCGAAGCCTGTCGAGTTCCGGGTCGAACCCCGCCCGGAGCATGCCACCGCTCCGGGCGAGAGCGGGGGGCTCGTCGACGAGTGCGCGGGCGAGGAGATCGGCTGTTTCGGCGTGGTCTCCAAGTCCGTCTGCGGCCGCCTCGACGAGCTCGGGGAGCTCGCCGGCGCTCGTGAGCAATTCAACGATGCCGGGATGGGCCTCGAGCGACCGGCGGAGAGCCGCGAGGTCGCGCGGCGAGCAGTTGCCATAGGCGATTCGGGCTGTGATCCGCTCCAGGTCCCCCACTCCGTTGAGCCTGCGGCGCAGGTCCATCCGTGCCGCAGTCTTGGATGCGAAGAAGCCGACCGCGTCCAGCCGGCGGTTGATCGCGCCCGACTCCGCGAGTGGCCTGACGATCCGGGCGCGGAGGGTCCGGGAGCCCATCGGCGTCACTGTCCGGTCGATAACGCCGAGCAGGGTTCCTCCCTTGCGGTCGTCACGGATCGGACGGGTCAACTCCAGGTTCCGGATCGTGATGGCGTCCAGGACCGGTTCCGTGCCCGTCGGTTCGGCGAGCGAGAGGCCGGCAACCTGGGGGAGGGGAGCATTGTTCATGGCCTCGGCGTAGGCGAGCGCGGCACCTGCCGCCGCCACAGCTCCGTCGGCTTCGAACGTCCGGCCGAACCTCTCTCCCAGGCGGCGCACAGCCTCCGACGCGTCGAACTCCCCGGTCGGCCGGCGCGTGACGAGGCCCCCCTCGGAGGCAACGGCCTTGAGGAGCGGGCCATCGAGCCCCTCCGGGACCAGCACCTCCTCGGGTGCGCGCCGGGCCATCTCGGCTATCAGAGCGGACCCCGCCTCCGCGTTCGAGACTGTGAACGCCGAGAACTCGCCGGTGGAGGCGTCCAGGGCCGCGATACCGGTCTCGCCCGTCCCCGGTGCGACCGCCATCAGATATCGGGCCTGCGGCGCGTCGAGCATCGCCCCGTCCACGAGCGTCCCCGGGGTCACGACACGGACCACCTCGCGCCGGACGAGCCCCTTCGCTCTCTTCGGGTCCTCCATCTGCTCTGCTATCGCTACCCGGTAGCCCTTCCGGACAAGGCGGTTGATGTACGACTCGGCCGCGTGGAATGGTACGCCCGCCAGCGGGATCCGGTTGCCGTCCCTGTCGGTGCCGCGCGAGGTCAGCACGATATCGAGCTCGCGGGCAACGGTCTCGGCGTCGGGCCCGAAGGTCTCGTAGAAGTCGCCCATCCGGCAGAGAAGGAGGGCGTCGGGGTGCTCCCGTTTTGCCGCGAGGTACTGCCGCATACCGGGGGAGAGGCCGTCGCTCATGCCGTTCTCTTATCTCGGCCCGGGAAGATATAACCGGACCGATCAGGGCGGGCCCGCCTCCCGTGTAGGGAGAATATGGTCGCAGGGAGCGGGGGGGCGTTGTTTCGATGGCGGCGGGTCCGGCCCCGCGCACCAGAAGAAGGGGGTCCCTGTGCCCGGGGGGCCGACCGCGCGGATCGGGCGGGCCGAGCGGGCGGCGCTCCCGGCTCCTTCGCCACACTTTTCCGCGCTGTTCCGGACAGTGATGGACCGCCGCTCGCGGGGGCAGCGGCCCTGGGCGCGGGGAAGAGTCAGCCCAGCGGCGTCAACCCGGGAACCGTCGCCGCGTCATCCCCGCCGGGTGGCAGCGCGACTCCCTCCTCTCACGGCAGGGGGAGGGGTGCGTCCTCGGGGATGTCGCTCGATCCGTCGCCACGGGAGGAATCGATCTCGCTATGCACGCCGCTCTCCAGGAAGAAACGTGGTCCGGCGGTCGACCCCCGATGAAGTGCCCGCCCCCGGACTCCCCTGACCTCTGCCTGGTTAGGCCAATTGTGGTGAGCCGGGAAAATCTCGAGACCCGGGACGGAACGCCAATCCCCCGCCGTCAGGGGCCGTTCGATCGGGGCGGGTTAGACCCCTGTCACCGCCGCTCTACCCGGTCGTCCCGTCCCCACCCCTGCCGGGATCCTGCGGACCGTGGGGGGGCACCGCGACGCACGCCGCGACCAGGAGATCGAGCGCCTGCCGGTAGAGGGCCGTCTCGCCGTGGCAGAGGAGGGCCTCGAGGTGCGCCCGTACGATCGGGGCTCCCTGGCAGGTGATCCACCGGACCACACGCTCCTCGTCGTAGGGTTCCGCCTCCCGCGCCACGATGCGGATCGCCTCGTTGGGGCAGGCGCTGACGCAGGTGCCCGCGCCGTCGCAGAGGTGCTCGCTGATAAGCCGCGATTTCCCATCCCGGACCTCGAGCGCACCCACCGGGCAGTCGGGGAGGCAGAGCCCGCAGCCCGTGCACCGGTACTCCTCGATGGATACGATGGGCCTCATCACGTCCCGCACCCCGGAGCATCGTTCATGGTGGAAGGATCTCCCCCCGGATCGAGACCGTGTGCTCAGTCACGGGAACTCCCGAACCCGAGTGCTCGAGGGCCCTGTCGACGATATACCGTGTCCCGCTGCAGCACGGCACCTCCATGTGGACGACCGTGATCGAGTTGATCCGGTGCCGGGAGAGGATTCCTGCGAGCTTCTCGACGTACTCCTCGATCTCGGCGTCGAGCTTCGGACAGAACATGATGAGGATCCGGCCCTCCAGGAACTCGCGGTGGAAATCCGGGTGGGCGAACGGGACGCAGTCGCCGGTGATCAGCAGGTCGGCGTTTTCGAAGTAGGCAGCATCCGGGTGCTGGAGCCCCAGCTGGATCGGCCACTGTCTGAGCTCGGAGGGAGTCGCCCCGGCAGAGCTCCCGGGGGGTGTCGACGGCGCCATCTCGATCACCCGGGGCGCTACGCCCGGGCAGCCGGCAAAGGGGCGATCGCTGGTCCCGGCAGACCCCGGTGCGCACAGGGCGGCGTCGTGGTCCGGCACCGCGATCCTGTTCTCCTCCAGGTACGCGAGCGCCTGGGAATACAGCTCGGCCTCGCCGTGGTGAGCCAGGTGCTCGAGATGCGCCCGGATGACTGCCTCGCCCTGCCGGGCGATGTTACCCATCACGATCCACTCGTCGTACGGCTCTGCCTCCCGCTCGATGACCGAGATCGCCCCCTCGGGGCAGGTGCCGATGCAGGCGCCGAGCCCGTCGCAGAAGAGGTCGCTCACCAGCCGGGCCTTCCCCTCGATCACCTGCAGCGCCCCCTCAGGGCAGTCGGGCACGCACTGGCCGCAGCCCGTGCACAGCTCCTCGTCGATCGTGATAATACTGCGCTTCATGTTGTTTCGTCCGTTCTCCTGTACCATTCAGGATGGGGCCCCTGCGTACTATACCTGTCGATCGCGGCCGACCGGTCCAGCGCGGATTCTCGCCGGCCCGGTGCGCGGCGAGGGTATTATGACCGCGAACGACGAGAGTGGACGTGGGCACGGGATGACGGGACAGCGATACGTGAGGGAGACGACCGTGGACGATTACCTCGCATCCATCCCGGCGAAGGACCGGGAAGTCCTCGAGCAGCTGCGCCGGGCGATCCGGGAGGCGGCCCCGGAGGCCAGGGAGACGATCAGCCACGGTGTACCGACGTTCCTCCAGAACGGGCCTCTGGTACACTTCGCCGCTTTCAGGGATCACGACAGCCTGATCGTGGCGAGCCGGGCAGTCGTCGAGCGGTTCCGGGACGACCTGGAGGGGTACTCCGTCTCCGGAACCACCGTGCGGTTCAGGGCGGATCGACCGCTCCCCGCGGACCTGATCGCGCGGATCGTTCGGGCCCGGGTCGAGGAGAACGAGTCCGGCCTCCGGGGGAACTGACCGGGTACTGGCCGGCAACCATCCGCCAGGCTTCAGTCGTTCACGGGCGCGAACGGTGTGGCGAGCTCCCGGTCCCAGTCGCAGGTGACTCAGACTGCCTCCCCGGACGGCAGGACCCGGCTCTCGAGCTTCATGTCGGCGGGTTCGTCCAGGAAGTCGACACCGCTGGCTTAAAAATCGGCCATCAACCCGGGCGAGTTGCGGAAGGGGCAGGGAAGCTGCGGCCTCGCTGCATCGACCGCGTCCGCGGGTCGGAGGCGGCGGGTCAGGACAGGGCCGGCGCTCTCGACGTCCTCGCTGCCCGGGTCGGGCTCCAGAGAGAGCATCACCACGGCGTTCCGCCCCGGGAGATACGCGATAAATACCCTGTGACGGGAGCGGCCCCCATGGTCCAGGTCGAGACCGCTCGTGACCAGCGTCAGCCGGGCCCGGCGGTCGAGCTCCGCAACCTCGCTACCGATCACCTTCCAAGCCTGGTGCTCGGTCATGGGGCCGCTCATGCCCGGGATTGGGATGTGTGCGACCGAGAGCTCGGGGGGCGTCCTTTCACGGCGACCGATGCGTAATATCCTAGACCTCCCGTGGCCCACTGTGCCTTGGACAGCACTGGTTGTCCTCGATCGGGAATCAGTCTCGGGGGGGAGGTCTGGCCCGGTGGCTCCGAGAACGGGTGCCTGTCCATCGCGGACCGGGTCTGCCCTTGCCCGGGGATCGCCCGAGGAGACAGAGCGGGATCTCTCCGCGCGGTCAGTCCCTGTCGGTCCCGTGACTTCCGGTCGATCCACGGGAACGGTGAGATGGGCCGTTACAGGTCCCCAGTGCCGACACCGACCATCCTATCCACGCGGGCGGCGAGACCGGTCGGCTGCCGGTCGCGATCTCCGATCCGGATGCCGGCCCCGGGCGAGCTCGTGGTAAGGGGGCCCAGCCTCCGAAAAATCGGGGGGGCTCTTTCGATCCCGGGCGTCACCGCCGTCGTGGTGAACCTGTCCGGGAATCATTGTCGAGCGCCGTTCCCCCCGCCTGCAGTCCGGGAGACGGGAGGCCCTGCGCTCTTCCGTGCCCGTCATTGTCGTCGTGATCAACCTCGTCGTTCCTGCAACCGTGCGCCCTGCGGAGCTGTGGCAGGATCGAGAGCTGAAACAGCCGTGGAATCGAAGCTTCCGGGACTGCCATATCGACCCACACTTCCCGGGCAGGGCACCGAGAGATCGAAGGAGGTGGGGCGAGAGCACTCCGACCGGTATCAGCGGCGATCCCGCCCCCGTCCTGAGCCCGGGGATCTTCCCGCGCCGTCTAACTCGCGTCCCGCCCCAGCTCTGCTCTCCAGGCTACTGAGGCCGGCGCCACGGTCCCGGGTTACGGGGAAGTCCGCTGGCTCCCCGACGGGCAGACCCCAGTCGAGTCCCCAGCCGGCAGAGATTCGGCCTCGATGTAGACCCGGTTGATCTCGGGGTACGCGGCCTGGAGGTCCGCCTCGATCCTCCGGATCGCCCCGTGCATCTCCTCGGCAGTCGTGCCCGCGGTGAAACAGACGCCCATGTTCACGAGCAGGTCCTGGGGTCCCATGTACATCGTCAGGATGTCGCCGGCGCGCGCGACCATGGGGTCCGCCTCGACGTGTCGCCGGATATCGGCGAGCTCGGCAGGGGTCACTCCCTCCCCCACGAGGAGCCCCATGGTGCGAGACGCGAGCACCCAGGCCACGCTCATCAGCAGCAGGCCGATCGCGATCGAGGCCGCTCCGTCGAGGTAGGCGTTGTCGAAGAGGTGGCCGAGAAAGATGCCGGTGAAGGCGAAGACCAGGCCGAGCAGTGCCGCGCTGTCCTCGAGCACCACCGTGTAGAGGCTCGGGTCCTTGGACCGCCGGATGAACTCCCACACGCCAAGGTCCCCCTTTGCCTCGAATAACTGCTTCGTGGCGATCCCCCAGGACCCGCCCTCGACGACGAGCGAGATCGCGAGCACGATGTAGGCAACCGTCGGGTCGCCGAGAGCGGCGCCCGGCGCGACATGGCGGATGTGCGAGATGCCCTCGTACAGCGACATGCCGCCGCCGATTCCAAAGATGGATACGGCAACGATGTGCGTCCAGTAGTACAGCGACTTGCCGTAACCGAACGGGTGGCCCTCGTCGGCAGGTCGTTTCGCGCGGTTCATCCCGAGCAATACGAGGAGGCCGTTGCCCGTGTCGACGAGCGAATGAATGCCCTCGGAGATCATGGCCGACGAGCCGGTGATCGCGGCCGCGATGAACTTGATCGCCGCGATGATCAGGTTGCCGGCGACTGCGGCGATGACCGCGATCCGGGAACCGCCCTGGCTCGTCACGGGCCACCTCTCGACCCCGGCAGGGCCGGGCTTCCGGGGTATTCCGAGGCACGGGTGCCTCCGGGAGGGGGGGGACCGTCCGGGCCCGGGCGCGGAACCATCACCATTGTTTGAACCCCTTGATGTATTTCTCTGTTGCGCGGTTTCGCGGCAGCGGCAGCAGCAGAAAAGGTTCTCCGGGGATCCCGGAACCGTTTAGCGGGGAGGATTCCCCGGGAGCGTAAGCCTCGAGGATCTGGCGGCGACCCCCGCGGTCTTCCGTGACCTGCCAGCTGGTAGCCTATGTAGAGTCTCCGAATTACTTGACACCTGTTGAGACTGGGTGTATGCAGAAGTTGGGGGCTGATGATCCCGGGGAGATCGTCTCTTCCTTTCGTCGTGGCGAGGGTGTCCCTGCCATCGCCGCACGC